>NZ_JAKJSY010000001.1:0-55296 GCF_050337445.1 Vibrio minamisatsumaniensis
CACCTAGGCATATCTTGACGCGAGAGGCCCGAAGGTCCCCCTCTTTGGCCCGTAGGCATTATGCGGTATTAGCCATCGTTTCCAATGGTTATCCCCCACATCAAGGCAATTTCCTAGGCATTACTCACCCGTCCGCCGCTCGACGCCCATTAACGCACCCGAAGGATTGTTAGTGTCGTTTCCGCTCGACTTGCATGTGTTAGGCCTGCCGCCAGCGTTCAATCTGAGCCATGATCAAACTCTTCAATTTAAGATTTTGTCGACTCAACGAATACTGACTTCAAAACTACAAAAAGTAATTCTAAAGCTATTATCATTCCAACAGAATGATAATGAATTGACTGTGCCAAGACTAAGTAAACTTAATCTCGATTGGTCACTCAGTTCATTGAAATCAATTTTGTTACCGAAGTAACTGTCATTACCTAAGTAATAACGTTTTGATATTCATCAACGAGTGCCCACACAGATTGATAGGTTTAAATTGTTAAAGAGCTTTCCTTTTTGAGCTTCGCTCAAATCGGACGGCCATTTTAGCGATTTAAGTTTTAGTGTCAACCACTATTCTCAAAACTTTTCTCAAGCGCTTAGCTTGGCTAATTTGACCCGTTGAATCGTTTGGGTTCCTTACGAAGCCTTCCCGTTTCAACGAGGTCGCATTATAGAGATTTCGATCACACTGGCAAGCCCTTTTTGAAGTTTTTCTTACTTTTTTGATTGTTCGAGCGTTTTTTGTTCAAAACGCTCCATTTTCACTAGTAATCCCCTTAACTAAGGGCTTAAGGTGCCTATATAAAGGAGGATTTATGAGTTCAATACGCAGTTATAAAGGAATATCCCCTCAGATTGGACAGGGTGTCTATATCGATACAAGTTCGGTCCTGGTTGGTGATATCAAAATCGGTGACGACTCTAGCGTGTGGCCTTTGGTTGCAGCTCGAGGAGATGTGAACCACATTCATATTGGAGAGAGAACGAATATCCAAGATGGCAGTGTTTTGCACGTTACCCATAAGAATGCAGAAAACCCTGGGGGTTATCCTTTATTAATAGGTAATGATGTCACTATCGGACATAAAGTCATGCTGCATGGCTGTACGATTGAAGATCGTGTACTCGTTGGCATGGGAGCTATCGTGTTGGATGGCGTGGTTATCAAACAAGAAGTGATGATTGGTGCTGGTAGCTTGGTGCCGCCTAACAAGGTACTTGAAAGCGGTTATCTCTATGTAGGGAGCCCGGTCAAACAAGCACGCCCATTAAATGATAAAGAGCGTGCCTTTTTACAGAAGTCTGCTGACAACTATGTGCAGAATAAAAACGACTACCTAGATTCGGTGCTTCCAGTCTAAAGTACTTTGATCTGAATCCGATTAGAGGAGTCATACTCCTCTTCTTCTATTAACTCTTCCGCTAACTCTTCAATATCGAAACGTAACTCTGAAAAGATAACTAAAGCTTGATCGCCCTCTTCTATCTCTTTACCTGCCAATCGTGATAATTCTTCAATCGGCATGACACATTCAATCAATGCGCCCGACTGTTGTGCTGGGAAAGTAATTGTTCGGCTCTCTTCATCCCAATCTTGGATATCAGGAAATAGAATTGATTGATTCATTTTTTATAAATACCTCATTACATCTCTAGGTTTTTACGTAATTCTCTTAAAATCTGTTTTGTTCCCGGACGAAGGCCACGCCAAAGCATAAAGCTCTCTGCCGCTTGTCCGACTAACATCCCCAAACCGTCATAAGTAGCGTAAACACCATTATCTAATGCCCATTGATTGAATACCGTGGTTCCCGATCCATAAACCATGTCATAAACAGCGCTATTAGAATTGAAAATAACATTAGACACGTCAGGAAGCTGACCTGTTAAACCAGACGAGGTCGAGTTAATGATGACATCAAAGCCTTCATTAACATCACTTAATCCCATTCCTTTGATATTTCCATGTGAAGCAAACATCTCAGCCAATAACTCGGCCTTGGAACGGGTTCGGTTAGCAATCACTAACTGCTGCGGCTTTTGATCAAGAAGAGGTTGAATCACTCCTCTTGCAGCACCACCAGCGCCAAGCAGAAGAACACGTGCTCCTTTTAGCGTAACTTGATGTTGAAGCAAGTCTTGAACTAAACCCTCACCATCGGTGTTATCACCAATGATCTCTCCATCATCTAACTTCTTAAGGGTGTTTACGGCACCAGCTAGCTGAGCCCTCTCCGTTAAACGACTGGCAAACTGATAGGCCTCTTCTTTAAAAGGCGCTGTAACGTTACATCCTCGACCACCTTCGCTGAAAAAGGTTTTAGCCGCAGTGATAAATTGACCATGATCGGGTTGCAATGCTGTATAGGTAAGTGGTTGATTGGTTTGGCGAGCAAATAACGTGTGAATGAATGGCGATTTGCTTTGCCCAATAGGGTTACCGAAAACGGCATAACGGTCTACTTGCTGTGTCATATCCTTACCTAACAGAAATAATAAAAAGGGTCATCGATACAGATGACCCTATCACTATCCCTATAAGGAGGGAAGAACTACCAAACTCTGGGCTTTAAGTAGTCACTATAAAGCAGAGCTTCTGGTGAGCCCGCTTGTGGTTCATAACGGTATTCCCAACGAGCCAATGGTGGCATCGACATCAATATCGACTCGGTGCGCCCACCACTTTGCAGACCAAATAAGGTACCACGGTCGTACACTAGGTTGAATTCCACATAGCGACCACGACGGTAAAGTTGGAAGTCACGTTCGCGCTCACCATAAGGCGTCTCTTTACGTCGTTCTACAATTGGTAAGTATGCGGCTGCAAAACCTTCACCGACCGCCTGCATATAAGCAAAACTCTTCTCAAAGCCCCACTCATTCAGATCATCAAAGAACAGACCACCCACACCGCGTGTTTCGTCTCGGTGAGGTAGGTAGAAGTAGTTATCACACCACTCTTTATGTTCTTGATAAACATCATCACCAAACGGCGCACAAAGATCTTTAGCGGTTTGATGCCAAGATTGGCAGTCTTCATCGAAAGGATAAAATGGCGTTAAGTCAAAACCACCACCAAACCACCAAATCGGGGCTTCTCCTTCTTTTTCCGCTATGAAGAATCGAACGTTGGCGTGTGAGGTTGGGATGTATGGGTTTTTAGGGTGGATAACTAATGAGACTCCCATCGCCTCAAACTCACGGCCAGCCAATTCAGGGCGGTGAGCTGTTGCTGAGGCAGGCATTGCCTTACCCGCAACATGCGAGAAGTTAACCCCACCTTGCTCAAAGACCGCCCCGCGGGTCATCACGCGAGTTCGACCACCGCCACCCAGGCGTTCACCCGACTCACGCTGCCATGCATCTTCTTCAAACAGTGCAGTACCATCAGCGTGCTCAAGCTGTTGGCAAATCGAATCTTGTAGGCTCAGAAAAAACTGCTTTACGGCTTCTTTATCAATTGCTGACATCTTACTTCCTTCGCAAGGTTTAACCCTGTCTTAATATTTTCGACGTTTTTGCATCTCTAATTTCGCTAGGCTTGTCACGACCGCCCGTCTGACCTTCTAAAATAGCGACCAAATATTGGCCCAGTTGCTGCTGAACTTCTTCCGTCGTCATGCAAGGCGGCTCTCCGGTCAGGTTAGCACTGGTCGAGGTCAGCGGCTTACCGAACTCATTACACATCCTTTGAACCAAAGGGTGATCCGTCACTCGCACCGCGATGGAATCAAATTGACCGCTAACCCAATCCGTGACTTTACTACTGGTTGGCATGATCCAAGTCACCGGACCTGGCCATGTCGCTTTCACTGTAGCCAACTGCGCTTCCGTCAATTGGCTTTCATCAATGTAAGGTAACAGTTGCTCGTAACTTGCAGCAATTAGGATCAACCCTTTCTCGATCGGTCGCTGTTTTAAGTCGAGTAATTTCTTGATGGCATGTGGATTATCGGGATCACAACCGACCCCAAATACGCCTTCGGTCGGGTAAGCAATGACTTCACCTTGTTGTAATGCCTGCAAAGTATGTTGAAAGTTATCCAAGGGTTGCCTCATTAATTCAGTAATCGAACTCGCTAAGTGTACAAATTATCATTCACTGTGACTAAAGCTATTTGTTTATAAAATGTATCAATTAACCAACCAGACTGACGCAAACGTTTTCCTTGATCGATTTTACCCGTATAATGCGCACAAAATATCTAATCACTAATTAAATCGTACCTGAAGGAGTTTGAGATGACTGTCGGTATTATCATGGGATCTAAATCTGATTGGCCAACAATGAAGCTAGCAGCAGAAATGTTGGATCAGTTTGGCGTAGCGTACGAAACAAAAGTGGTTTCTGCTCACCGCACACCTCAGTTGCTTGCAGACTACGCAACCAGTGCGAAAGAGCGCGGTATTAAAGTGATTATTGCTGGTGCTGGCGGTGCTGCTCACCTTCCGGGTATGGCTGCGGCTTTCACCAGCGTACCGGTTCTAGGTGTTCCCGTTCAATCTAAAGCACTAAAAGGCATGGATTCTCTGCTTTCTATCGTGCAAATGCCAAAAGGTATTGCGGTAGGTACTCTAGCTATCGGTGAAGCGGGAGCTGCTAACGCGGGCATCCTAGCGGCTCAAATCATTGGTACATACAATGAAGAAGTGATGGCAAAAGTAGAAGCATTCCGCTCTGAGCAAACAGAAACGGTTCTGGCTAATCCAAACCCTGCTGAGGACTAATTTCCATGCATGTTCTTGTGTTAGGCGCGGGCCAACTTGCTCGCATGATGTCCCTAGCTGGGGCGCCGCTGAATATTGAAATTTCTGCTTTTGATGTTGGCAGTAAAAATATTGTTCACCCATTAACGCAAGCGGTTCTAGGCAACGGCTTAGACAATGCGATTGAGCGTGCGGACGTGATTACTGCAGAGTTCGAACATATCCCTCACGATGTACTTGAGGTATGTGAACGCAGCGGTAAGTTCTTACCGACCACAGAAGCCATCAAAGCTGGCGGTGACCGTCGCCTTGAAAAAGCGCTGTTAGACGAAGCGAACGTGAAAAATGCTAAATACTACGTGATTAATTCTCGCGAAGATTTTGACGCCGCGATCGCTCACGTTGGCTTACCAATGGTATTGAAGAGCACACTGGGCGGCTACGATGGCAAGGGCCAGTGGCGCTTAAAGACATTAGATAATGTCGAGTCAACTTGGACAGAAATGGCTGAGTGCATTGCCGCAACAGACAACCAAGCGATTGTGGCTGAAGAGTTTGTCCCATTTGACCGCGAAGTATCACTGGTTGGTGCTCGTGGTATCAATGGCGAGATTCAAGTGTATCCACTGGCTGAGAATGTTCACACCGATGGCGTATTAAGCTTATCAACAGCGATTGACGACATTGAACTGCAAGCGCAAGCGAAAACCATGTTCACCGCCGTTGCAGAACGTTTGAATTACGTTGGCGTACTCGCACTAGAGTTCTTTGATGTTCAGGGTTCACTGCTGGTTAATGAGATCGCTCCACGTGTTCATAACTCTGGCCACTGGACACAGCAAGGCGCTGAAACTTGTCAGTTTGAAAACCACCTGCGTGCTGTATGTGGGATGCCACTCGGCAGCACCAAACTGATTCGCCCAACCGCAATGATCAACATTCTTGATGAGGATACTCTTCCTGAAGCGATTCTGGCTCAAGGCGGCTGTCATGTTCATTGGTATGGCAAAGAGAAGCGCGCAGGTCGTAAGATGGGTCACATTAACGTGAGCGCTGACTACAACGCAGAGCTGCAAAGAGCGTTATGCTCACTGGCAGACATTCTTGATAAGCAAGCCTACCCAGCTGTGCATGAGTTTGCTGAGCAGATGAAGTAAGTCTACGGTGCTTGATAAATATAGAACATTTATTGGATATAGAAACGGCGCTCATTGAGCGCCGTTTTTTTATTTCTGGTCATTCACTTACTGTGATTAGTATTACTACTGAGATTGAATGTGATGACACTTGCGATCAGCACATTGGGTCTTAGTGCCACTGGCCATTTTCTTCTCCAGCAACAGCGGGAACTGGCACTGTTCACAACGACCTATAACAGGTGGCTGATTGACAGCGAACTTACACTTAGGGTAGTTATCACACGCATAGAAGGTTTTACCATAGCGAGATTTACGCTCAACCAAGTGGCCTCGACCACACTCAGGGCAGGCAACCAGTGGCTGCTCTTCAGGTTGTTCTTTCGGTTGATCCAAAGATTCGATGTGATTACACGTTGGGTAACCACTGCAACCAATGAACATCCCAAAGCGACCTTGCCTTAATACCAATTCGTTTTGGCATTTAGGACACGGCACGCCCAGCTCTTTCACCACATGACCATCATTTTGATGAAGAGGCTTGATGTAATCACAGCTCGGATACTGCTTACAGCCTAAAAATGGGCCGTGCTTACCATGGCGAAGCTGAAGCTCCCCACCACACTGTGGACATGGTTCATGCTCTAACGCATGTTCATGTGCTGAAAAAAGCTGATTATCAATCTTACTACTCATGACAAGCCTGTATTAATGCAAGATACCTTGCTCTTTGGTGTACAACAGCTCTTCCATTTGCGTGTAAGCACTTTCATTACCCGGCACATTAAATAGCACCATTAAGATAATCCATTTCAGATCATCCAATTCAAACTCATTGGTATCAAGCCCCATCACACGATCAATCACCATCTCACGAATCTCCGTCGTGAGTACGTTGATCTGCTCAAGGAAGAGTAAAAAACCTCGACACTCCATATTAATACGTGAAATCTCTTTGCTTGTGTAAACACGCATCGAGGTGCTGGAGCACATAGTAATTGCCGCTTGGTTGTCAGTATCTTGCAGGGCCGCAAGATCCTCTAACCAATAGAGGGCCTTATAAATATCATCTTGGTGAAACCCTGCTCGAAGAAGCTCATCTTCAAGCTCATCTTGATCCACCTGCAATTCTGAATCGCTATGGATATAGGTTTCAAACAAGTACATCAGTATGTCCATCATCCTAGCTTAGCCTCTCACCTTTCGAATATAGCCACCGGAAACTGCAACAACATGCCCAGAGAGCTCAAGCTCTAAAAGCTGCATCATGACCTCATGCACAGGTATATGGGTTCTCTGTGCCAAAATATCAACGGGTGTCACCTCTAATCCTACGTTAGCGAACAGCTGTGGAAATGGCAATTGTTCATTTTCGCTCTCACTCGACGTCGATTCGAACAAACTGGGCTGCTGATCGATAGACCAGTCTAACAGACTCTTTATTTCAACCAACACATCTTGAGCACTCTGCACCAAACAAGCACCAGTTCTAATTAAGCTATTGCCTCCGCGACTGGTTGGGCTATGAATCGAACCAGGAAGGGCAAACACTTCGCGGCCTTGCTCCATGGCATAGCGAGCGGTAATCAGAGAACCGCTTTTCTCAGCCGCCTCAACGACGAGAGTCCCCAAAGACAACCCACTGATAATACGGTTACGGCGAGGGAAATGTTCAGGTCGAGGTTTAGCGCTTGGACGGAACTCTGAGATCAGCGCGCCATTCTCACAAATTCTATCCGCTAGATTTCGGTGACGTGCGGGGTAAATGGAATCCAAGCCAGAACCCAATACAGCAAAAGTTTCCCCTCCTTTATCTAGAGCACCATCATGAGCATAACCATCAATACCGAGCGCTAAGCCACTGGTGACAATCAAACCGTTTTGCACGAACTCTTTGGCGAAAGACTTCGCGGTTTGCAGCCCTTCGATACTGGCATTGCGACTGCCGACCATCGCGATTTGAGGCTCAATCAGTTTTTCAATATGGCCCTTAACGAAAAGCACGCTTGGTGCAGAGGCTATCTCGTTCAGCAGTTTGGGGTAATGTGAGCAATTCGGGGTAATGATGTGGTGGTTAGGTTGTCTTGCTTGCCACTCTAGGCACGTCTCTACTTCTCTTGGGGCTTGCTCCCTTAGATAGGAAATTTGCTTGGCTGACAAACCAAGCGCTTGCAGCTGTTGGCTGGAGTAGCCAACAATATTCGATGGGGAATCAACACTCAACAGACGAGAAAGACGCTTACCCCCAAGTTGCGGAACAAAGCTCAGGGAGAGCCAAGCGATCAGTGGTTGCTCATTCACTCGGTGTCCTTAACCTCTTCCGTCAAAGCAAGATCCAAAGGCGATACCGCCAGAATGTCATTGCTAACCGGCTTAGAGCTTTGAGTGATCAACGCCAAGCTAAAATACTCGTAAGGGCGAATAACCATCAAACTTCCGAGTGAGGTACTTGGCAATTGCACCTTATCGCTCGCTGCTGATTCTTTATAGCTGTATTCACCTTGCTTACCAAACACCACCGCCCCGCTCTCGCTAAGGGTGAACATAGAACCCTGGCGAAGGTTGTCCTGTGAGCCTTTATTGATAACGACCACCTGGTTCTTTGCGCTGTATTGGCTGCCATCTAATGAACCCAAGATATTGGCAAACTGCCCCGCAGCACTAGGCGCAGGGTAAAAGGTGGTTGAGAGCTTCACCTGATCAACACCAAGCTCTGGCAGCACAAGATCGTTAAGCAGCACCTCTTGCAGTTGAGTCTCTATCTGTAAGCTACTGAACTCAGTGTCCACTTCTTTTAGGTTCGCCGTGGCGACCAAACGTAATGAGGTCATACTCGCTTGAGGTTGCTGTCGTTGGTAAGTTTCGACGGCGCGGTAGATGCCCCACTTTTGATGTTGTTGGTTGCCCGAGATAAACAACCGGTCTTCACCCGATAAGAAGCGTTTGCCATCACTGGTTCCTAACACGCGTTGAGCCGATTGAATATCTTGCAGTTCAACCAAGCGATCAAATTGTAAATACGGCAAAACCAACCCCTCATTGAGGGTAGGTACTGCTTTCTTCTTCGACACGCGAATCTTTGGACTCAGCTTAATGACGGGGATGAGGCTCAATACTGGCTCACCATTAACCCACACCAAAGACAACTTATCTCCGGGATAAATCAGATGTGGGTTTTCTATCTCAGGATTGACTTGCCATAACCTAGGCCACAACCATGGGCTATCGAGATACATGGCTGAAATATCCCATAAGGTATCGCCCTTAACCACCACATAAGTTTGAGGCGCATCCTGTTTAATGGTTAAA
The DNA here is from genome assembly GCF_050337445.1 of Vibrio minamisatsumaniensis. NCBI lineage: Bacteria > Pseudomonadati > Pseudomonadota > Gammaproteobacteria > Vibrionales > Vibrionaceae > Vibrio > Vibrio minamisatsumaniensis. Next base: position 9,144 of record NZ_JAKJSY010000001.1, read on the forward strand.
GGTTGCCCACTATTTTCAGCCATAACGGCAAACGAAAGCGAGGCACAAATAAGAGAAAAAGTGGAAGAAAAATAACGCATGACCTCGGTTCCTTGGTCTGAATATATGACATCTGATTGGATAATTACCTTCAGGATGCTGTCATTTGACCTCTAAAATGTCTAGAATTGAGCCAACAAGGTTTAAGCTGTTTCGGCACAGTTCAATATTTCGAGTGTATATGTCTGTATTACAAGTATTAACATTACCTGATGATCGTCTACGTACCGTGGCGAAACCGGTAAAAGAAGTGACCCCTGAGATTCAAAAGTTCGTTGATGACATGATTGAAACCATGTACGACGAAGAAGGTATCGGCCTTGCGGCGACGCAAGTCGATTTCCACCAACGCATCGTTGTTATTGATATTTCAGAAACGCGTGATGAACCTATGGTTCTGATCAATCCTGAAATTACTGAAAAACGTGGCGAAGATGGTATCGAAGAAGGTTGCCTATCTGTACCTGGCGCACGAGCTCTAGTCCCTCGTGCAGCAGAAGTCACAGTTAAAGCACTAGACCGGGAAGGTAACGAATTCACATTCGACGCTGATGATCTACTGGCGATATGCGTTCAGCACGAGCTTGACCACTTAGAAGGCAAGTTGTTTGTTGATTACCTATCACCATTAAAACGCAAGCGTATTCAAGATAAGCTCGCGAAGATTAAACGTTTCAACGAAAAACAAGAGCAATAATCGTTGCTATTACTCAATTAAGAAGGAAGCCTACCTTGAGTCAGTCTTTAAGAATTGTCTTCGCAGGTACTCCGGATTTCGCCGCCCGTCACTTGGCGGCGTTGTTGTCTTCGGAACATGACGTTGTTGCTGTTTACACGCAGCCAGATCGTCCTGCCGGCCGCGGTAAAAAACTGACGGCGAGCCCAGTAAAAAACATCGCACTTGAAAACAATATTCCGGTTTACCAACCAGAAAACTTCAAGTCAGATGAGGCTAAGCAAGAGCTAGCTAAATTGAACGCAGACATCATGGTTGTTGTCGCTTACGGCTTATTGCTTCCGCAGGTTGTATTAGATACGCCTCGCTTGGGTTGTATCAACGTACATGGCTCCATCCTACCGCGCTGGCGTGGTGCAGCTCCGATTCAACGCTCTATTTGGGCGGGTGATAAGGAGACCGGCGTAACGATCATGCAGATGGATATCGGCCTAGATACTGGCGATATGCTCAGCATCGCAACGCTGCCTATCGAAGCGACAGATACCAGCGCGTCAATGTACGAAAAGTTGGCAGGCCTTGGCCCTGATGCGCTTGTGGATTGTTTGGCAGATATCGCGTCTGGTAAAGCCATTGCAGAGAAGCAAGACGATGAGCTTGCTAACTACGCGAAGAAGCTAAGCAAAGAAGAAGCGCGTATCAACTGGAATGATGAAGCTGCGCATATTGAGCGCTGCGTTCGTGCCTTCAACCCATGGCCAATGAGCCACTTTGAAGCCGCTGAGAACAGCATTAAAGTATGGCAAAGCCGTGTGGCAGAGCAAACTTCTGATAAGCCTGCAGGTACCATTCTGCAAGCGGATAAAACGGGTATCTATGTAGCAACAGGACAAGGCGTAATTGTTCTTGAACAGCTACAGGTTCCAGGTAAAAAAGCCATGTCAGTTCAAGATATCTTGAACTCACGTGCAAGCTGGTTTGAAGTTGGAACTCAACTGTCTTAACCGCTTTAGAGCGGCTATAACGCCGCTTAGAAAACCTTTACGAGGGCAGAGATGCCCTCATGTATTCAAATAAAAATTCGGTATCCCTCATGAATGTTCGCGCTGCTGCTGCAAATGTCCTATTCCAAGTTGTCGATAAAGGCCACTCTCTTTCACACGCTCTCCCTGCGGCTCAAAAAACGATCCGCCCGCGAGACCATGCACTACTGCAAGAGATTTGCTACGGCGCACTTCGTTACCTGCCTCGTTTAGAGTCAATCGCTAACGAATTGATGGAAAACCCGCTAAAAGGTAAAAAGCGTGTATTCCACCACCTAATTTTGGTGGGCATTTATCAACTGAGCTTTATGCGTATCCCTTCGCACGCTGCCGTTGCTGAAACCGTTGAGGGCACGAAAACCCTGCGAGGTCCGAGCCTGAGTGGCTTGATCAACGCTGTACTACGTAGCTACCTGCGCGACCAAGAAGAACTCGACGAAAAAGCGGTTAGCCACAATGCGGGCAAATACGGCCACCCAAGCTGGATTCTTAAAATGCTTCAAGAGAGCTACCCAGATCAATGGGAGCAATTGGTTGAAGCAAACAACAGCAAAGCACCAATGTGGCTGCGCGTAAACCGCCAACACCACACGCGTGACGAGTATGTTGAACTGCTTAAAAACGAAAACATTGAATACACTCTGCACCCTGAAGCGGCGGATGCCATAAAATTAGCTTCACCTTGTGATGTGACGTTACTTCCAGGCTTCGACAAAGGCTGGGTATCAGTACAAGACGCTGCCGCTCAGCTTGCCGTTGACTACCTCACACCAAAAGAGGGTGAGCTAATCCTCGACTGTTGTGCCGCGCCAGGCGGTAAAACGGCCCACATTCTAGAACATACTCAAGACACTGAAGTGGTTGCGATTGACAGTGACGTTAAACGCTTAGACCGCGTTTACGATAACCTTGAACGCCTGCAATTACGTGCTGATGTAATCTGTGGCGATGCTCGCTACCCTGAAGAGTGGTGGACAGGCAGTCAGTTTGACCGCATCTTACTTGATGCGCCATGCTCAGCGACCGGTGTTATTCGTCGTCACCCTGATATTAAGTGGTTGCGCCGTGCATCTGATATCGATGCACTAGCAGAGCTACAAAGTGAAATCATGGATGCCATGTGGCGCCAGCTAAAAGAAGGTGGCACCATGGTTTATGCAACATGTTCTATCACGCCGCAAGAAAACGTACTGCAAGTGAAAGCATTCCTTGGGCGTACTGAGAACGCAACGCTTGTTGGGTCTGATATCGAAAATCCGGGGCGTCAAATACTGCCTGGTGAAGAAGATATGGATGGCTTCTACTACGCAGTGCTAGTAAAACAGGCATAACAACTAACAGCGGCTAAGAATGTATTTCTTAGCCGCTGTTGCTTCTAGTGCATTATCAAAACAAGTGATATCACTAGAATTACCACGGTAAAGAAAAGAGACAGGCTATGAAGATCATTATCCTAGGTGCAGGCCAAGTTGGCGGTACCCTTGCTGAAAACCTAGTGGGTGAAAACAACGACATCACCATTGTCGACCGAAATGCCGACCGATTGCGTGAGCTTCAGGACAAATACGACCTTAGGGTTGTCAACGGCTATGCCAGCCACCCAAACACACTCCGTGAAGCGGGCGCGCAAGATGCCGACATGTTGGTAGCCGTAACCAACATGGACGAAACCAACATGGCCGCATGTCAGGTTGCCTTCTCTCTGTTTAATACACCGAACCGTATTGCCCGTATTCGTTCTCCTCAATACCTGGAAGAGAAAGAAGCGCTCTTCAAGTCAGGCGCGATTCCAGTCGATCACCTAATCGCACCGGAAGAGCTAGTCACCAGCTACATAGAGCGCCTGATTCAATATCCAGGTGCACTGCAGGTTGTGAGTTTTGCTGAACAAAAAGTGAGCCTAGTTGCAGTAAAAGCCTACTACGGTGGTCCACTCGTCGGTAATGCCCTATCGGCTTTGCGTGAGCACATGCCGCACATTGATACTCGTGTTGCCGCGATCTTCCGCCAAGGTCGCCCGATTCGCCCACAAGGAACAACCATCATTGAAGCCGACGATGAAGTATTCTTCGTCGCAGCAAGTAACCACATCCGCTCAGTCATGAGTGAGCTGCAACGCTTAGAGAAACCGTACCGCCGTATCATGATTGTCGGTGGTGGTAACATTGGTGCAAGCTTGGCAAAACGCCTTGAGCAGAGCTACAGCATCAAGCTTATCGAGCGCAGTTACACACGTGCCGAGAAACTGTCTGAAGAATTAGAAAACACCATCGTATTCTGTGGCGACGCAGCAGACCAAGAGCTACTCACCGAAGAGAACATCGATCAAGTGGACGTGTTCATTGCCCTAACCAATGAAGATGAAACCAACATCATGTCAGCAATGCTGGCGAAGCGAATGGGTGCCAAGAAAGTCATGGTACTGATTCAGCGTGGTGCTTACGTCGACCTAGTACAAGGAGGGGTCATTGATATTGCAATCTCTCCACAACAAGCGACGATCTCTGCGCTGCTGACTCACGTTCGTCGAGCGGATATTGTAAACGTATCATCCCTTCGTCGCGGCGCGGCTGAAGCAATCGAAGCCATTGCTCATGGTGACGAAACCACATCCAAAGTGGTTGGCCGAGCAATTAGCGACATCAAGCTACCGCCAGGTACCACCATTGGTGCGATTGTTCGCGGGGAAGAGGTACTGATTGCGCATGATAGAACCGTCATTGAACAAGATGACCATGTAGTGATGTTCCTTGTAGATAAGAAATACGTGCCTGATGTTGAGTCTCTTTTCCAACCTAGCCCTTTCTTCTTGTAATCTTCTAATGAGAACTGCGCTCCAGCATAACGCTGTGGTCTGCTAAAACTATGGTCTATTGAAGCTATGGTCAACTTTCGTCCAATATTATTAGTGATAGGGTTGGTATTATCAAAACTCGCCCTTTTCATGTACATCCCAACATTGGTTGCCTTCTTTACCGGTACCGATGGTTTTCTCGAATTTGGTCAATCGGTAGTGATCACGCACCTCGTGGCGTTCATCTGCTTGAATTTGGGTCGCTCTGCTAAGTTTCGATTAGGGGTGCGAGACATGTTCTTGATCACCTCTCTGGTCTGGACCATTGCCAGTGCCTTTGCCGCACTCCCTTTTGTGTTCATTAACCACATCAGCTTCACTGACGCCTACTTTGAGACCATGTCTGGTATCACCACGACCGGTTCCACCGTGCTCAGTGGCTTAGACAGCATGGCACCAAGCATTCTATTATGGCGTTCCATATTGCAGTGGTTAGGTGGCATTGGCTTTATCGTGATGGCGGTAGCGGTGCTGCCTATGCTTAACGTCGGCGGGATGCGCCTATTCCAAACAGAATCCTCCGATTGGTCAGATAAAAGCAGCCCTCGAGCAAAAACGGTCGCCAAAAATATCGTGGCGGTTTATCTCGTTCTGACTGGCCTATGCTGGGTAAGTTACGTATTGGCAGGCATGAGTGCCTTTGACGCGATCAATCACGCCTTTACCACGTTATCAACGGGTGGTTACTCAACTTCAGATGGCTCAATGAACCACTTCTCAAACAGCGCTCACTGGGTGGGGACTGTGTTCATGTTCCTTGGCGGCTTGCCGTTCTTACTGTTTGTTAGCGCCCTGCGCGGTAGAAAACTCTCGATACTCTACAAAGACGCACAAGTAAGAGGTTTCACTTACCTATTCTTGGCCAGCAGCGCCGTGATCTCCACATGGTTAGTGACAAGAGATGGCTATAGCGTCATGGATGCTTTGCGTGTCTCAATGTTTAACATCGTGTCAATCGTAACGACAACCGGCTTTGGCTTAGAAGATTTTACCGCGTGGGGGGCACTACCGAGTACACTGTTTGCGTTTTTAATGATGGCAGGGGCCTGCTCAGGTTCAACCTCTGGCGGCATTAAAATATTCCGTTTCCAAATTGCGATGACTATGCTTCACAAGCAGTTAATGAAATTAATTCACCCATCAGGAGTATTTGTTCAACGTTACAATCAACGGCCAGTAAACGACGATATCGTACGATCTATAGTGGCTTTTGGTTTAATGTTCTTCATCACTATCATCTTAATTTCAGGCTCGCTGAGTGCCATGGGGCTGGATCCTTTAACCAGTATATCTGGTGCGATTACAGCTGTTGCTAATGTGGGTCCAGGCATGGGCAGCATCATTGGTCCAACAGGTAACTTTGCTCCACTGCCAGACGCTGCAAAGTGGCTATTAAGTTTGGGGATGCTGATGGGACGACTCGAAATACTTACGTTGATCGTTCTCTTTTTTCCAGCCTTTTGGCGAAGTTAGTTACGCAAATACTTAAGGATACCGAGATGAAATCATACTTACTTATTGTCAGCACACTGCTGAGCAGTTCAGCGTTCGCCAACCAGATGGTAACTCTGCAAAATGGAAAACAAATACAACTGAACGATGATTTCACTTGGCAATATGTGGCGCCACAGCCAGCGGAAGAAGATATAACAACATCAGAGATTACTCAGCCTGTTATAGCCGTGCCTGTTGTGCCAGTCCCGGTTGCGACTAACGTGCGCGGTACAACAATGGTTGTTTTTAGCCAAAAGCCAAGCCTGCAGCTATCTCAATCAGGGGTTGATGTGGTACTAGGCGCTAGCCACTATGAAGATGGTGAATTGATCATCCCTACGGCTATCACCAACCAAGGCTCTCAGGCGGTTATCTTAGTCTCTTTGCAATTAGACGTGTACTCACCGAGTGGCGAACGATTAACAGAGCAAACGGTAACCGTTTGGAGATCGATTAAGCGGATGGCTGACACCTACCTTCGACCTAAAACGAATGCCGAAGGTACCTCGATCAAGCTAGCAATAGAACAGCACCCTGAGTACCAAATCAAAGCTGAAATCGTTGAAGTGCTGACTCGTTAAACCGGAGTTACGTACAAGTAGATTGCCAAGAAATGGCAAGCGCAACCCGCTAATACAAACAAATGCCAAATGGCATGATTGTATGGGATACGTTTTGCCACATAGAAAATTACACCTAAAGAGTAGATCACACCTCCGAGTGCTAACAAGACTAAGCCGCCCGTCTCGATGTTCATCGCCAGTTGGTACACCACGATCAACGACAACCAACCCATAGCTAAATACGTCACTAATGACAAACGCTTAAATCGGTAGACGAAGAAAATCTTCATGATGATACCCACCAGCGCGATACTCCAGATCACCGCCATCAAACCCATCGCAAGTGGTGTTCTTAAACTCACCAATAGAAATGGTGTATAGCTGCCAGCAATCAGCAAATAAATGGCACAGTGGTCAAGGGTTTTGAGTAAACGCTTGGTCTTTTCTGTCGTGATCGAATGGTACAGTGTCGAAGCAAGGAAGAGCAGGATAATACTGCTGCCGTAAACCGTCATACTGGCAACGGTCAATAGGTCAGCTTGGGAATCAAAGGCGCGAACCAGCAACAAAATCAAGCCAATCACGCCGAGCAAGACGCCCAAGCCATGGGTTATCGCATTCGCGCGTTCTTCGATGTCGCTGTATTCGCTGGCAGATGACGCAGACATGAGTATCCTACTAGAGTAAATGTTCAATTGACCCAGTATTACACATTAGGCTTACACGTGTAAGCTTAAATTTATATCACATCAATGATGCGTGCTGAGACTAGGCTCGCTACAACTCAATAGCCAAAGAGTTGGATTAAAGGTGATAGGACTAAGAGGCATTATCTAAGTATTCAAGTACCCGCTTGCCTGCCTCTTCTGGTGAGATATTCAATGGCACACTCAATTGACGCTGTAGCTGACCCATTCCGAGTAAGCTCGCCAACATGCCTTTTGCACCGTCGCGATTGCGGTCTATCTCAAACCACAACTTCAGCTCGGTATCATCTCGATGAGCCACTACTTCCAGCTCACGCCAACGGCCATGATAAGGGCCAGTCGTAGGCACAAATTCGAACTCTTGGACAAACGGCAACTCAAAGCCTTCTACCGCTTCACACTCAACTTGGCGAATGCGTAAACCTTGAGCTTCGAGTTCGTTAAAAATGCCATCGAGCAACGCATCAGGGCGAACCGTCAGAATATCCTTGTCTGATGGATCAATTGACATGGCAATATCTAAACCGGTTTCAAGCCACACCTTTGAATCACCAATCGTAATTGGAGTGTTCAACGGCACATCAAATTCGCACTCAAAATTACGGGTTTCTCCAGGCTGAATCACAAAGGCGTACGGCAGACTCCATTTTGCTAACGAGTATGTCTGGTGCATTCGGCGTGTTTGACCGCCCTCCTGCCTTTGTGAATTCGTCGTAATTTCTTTGATGTAACGACAACACAAATTGAGATCGATATTATCTATCTCCTGCGGTTGAGCGCCACCATACACATGCACAATAATGCTCGCCTTTTGCCCTGGATAAAGCACTTCCTGTTGCAATACAGAATCCACCTTGGCAGATCCAATACCAAAACTTGCTAGCGTTTTCTTTAAGAACGACATATGCACCTCCTTTAAAGCATCATCTTAAGCCTGATAGTGGTTCAAACTCAAATATACTGCTCACACTATTTTAGCTCTAATATCGTATATTTATCACTCAGGCATCGATCGATAACTTAGATAGTGATAATCTAAGTTTTGATATGCATGCATATCATTATCCTGATTTATTATTCGGATTGGCGAAAGCCAGAGGAGTGACGCTTCAAGTCATTGGGGTAGATCTCATAGTAAATCAGGCCATTAGATTGGCAATGGATATGCCTGACCGTTAGGTAACTTAATGCGCCCAACAACAGTCAGGTTCTCGCACACCAACCGCAGTGCGATGCGTCGTCGTAGTGGCTTTGCTGCCGCTCCAACGGCTAAGAAATTGGCTCCAACAATGACTTTAGTTGAGAAGACTGCTTTATTAGCACCGACTGCAACCAAAGTAATTAAAGCCGCTTAACAAAAAGCGCAGTTTTTACTGCGCTTTTTTCTTGCACAATTCCCGAATTGAAATGTGTTTACACATTGGTATTCCCGACCTGATTTGATACCTTAGCCACAAATCATTATAAAATTTGTGGAGAAATAAAGTATGAAGTGTCACCGCATTGAAGAACTGCTTGAACTGATGGAGCCTGAATGGCAGAAAGATCAAGAGCTTAACCTATTAGAGTTCATCATTAAGCTGTCAAAAGAAGCGGGCTACCAAGGCAAGCTTGAAGAACTGACTGACGATGTTCTTATCTACCACCTAAAAATGCGCAACAGCGAAAAAGATGAAATGATCCCAGGTCTAAAAAAAGACCAAGAAGATGATTTCAAAACCGCGATTCTAAAAGCGCGTGGCCTTCTTTAATCGCTAAAACGCATTAAAGCTCGATTGCCCATAATATAGCTCAACTCTAAAAAGCGACCTCTTGGTCGCTTTTTTGTTTCTATTCGCTATTTTTTTATAACAACTGTTGCGACTTTTGTTGTTAAAGGTTGATAGCGTTAAAGAAATGAGAACAAATTTATCGTTATAATTACCCGTTATAAGAATCGTCTAAAATAATAAGAACGAGTGCTACAACGCTGCACCAAGATCTATTTCTGTTGGCCCTCCTAACCATACGTTCAAGCCATGTCGTCATGCCCGATTTAACAGGGAAAACAGCCACAAAAAGGATAATTCATGAGTCAGGATAAAATCGATATCAAAGATGTGACGCCTAAAACCTTTAATCCTAAAACACATAAAGGTAATGGAGATCGATTTAACCCAAGTAACCGAATCTATGTTCGAGAAAGCAAAGGTAAATTCCAACAACTGCGTCGCTATGGCGGTTGGTTCTTACTTTTACTTTTTTCGCTTATTCCATGGATTCCATTTGGTGAACGGCAAGCGATCTTACTCGATATCGGTAACCAGCAGTTCAACTTCTTTGGCACCACGCTCTACCCACAAGATCTTACCCTACTCGCGATCGTATTCATGATTGCCGCATTCGGCCTGTTTTTTATCACCACCTTTTTAGGCCGAGTTTGGTGTGGTTACCTTTGCCCACAAACCGTATGGACCTTCATGTACATCTGGTTCGAAGAGAAACTAGAAGGGGCAGCAAACAAACGAAGAAAACAAGACTCGGGCAAACTGACGAGTCATTTAATCCTCAGAAAAACCCTCAAACACATTGCATGGTGGGTGATAGCTATCGCGACGGGCTTAACCTTTGTTGGTTACTTTATCCCAATCAAAGAGTTAGTGGTTGGCTTCTTTACCTTTAACTTGCCTTTCTGGCCGGTATTCTGGGTACTGTTCTTTGCAGGATGTACTTATGCGAATGCGGGATGGATGCGTTCAATCGTTTGCCTACACATGTGCCCTTACGCTCGCTTTCAATCTGCCATGTTTGATAAAGACACCTTTATCGTCGGTTACGATACCAAGCGAGGTGAAAGCCGAGGGCCTCGCTCCCGTAAAGCCGATCCCAAGACACTGGGTCTTGGTGACTGTATTGACTGCAATCTGTGTGTACAAGTGTGCCCTACCGGAATCGATATCCGTGACGGCCTGCAATACGAGTGCATTAGCTGTGGCGCCTGTATTGATGCCTGTGACAACACCATGGAACGCATGGGCTACGACAAAGGCCTGATCAGCTACACGACTGAGCACAGGCTTGAAGGACACTCAACGAAGGTTATGCGTCCTAAATTGCTTGGCTATGGAGCGATATTAATCATTATGCTCGGCTTGTTCTTCGCTCAAATTGCGAGTGTTGATCCAGCAGGACTGAGCGTACTGCGAGATAGAAATCAACTGTTCAGAGTCAATAATCAAGGACTCGTTGAAAACACCTACACCCTAAAAGTGATCAACAAAACCCAGCAAGAGCAAGAATATAAGCTTAACGTGAGTGGGCTTCCAGAATCAACCTGGTACGGTAAGCAAACCATCACCGTTGATCCTGGCGAGGTTTTAAACTTACCGATCAGTTTAGGGGTCGACCCAGAAAAACTGAGCTCACCCGTTTCGACAATTCAGTTTATACTCTCGGATAATGAAGAGTTTACGATGGAAGTCGAAAGCCGCTTTATTAAGCAGCTCTGATACCAATCACCTTAGTGTTTGGTATAACACCCCAACAAATGGAAAAAGGCTCAGCAATGAGCCTTTTTTATTCTATGACGATGCAAGCCTTTAACTTTGATAAACTGACCCCTGACTTCATGTGGTACGCACTGGAGAGTATTGGGGTGCGCGCTGAATCCGGGCTTCTCGCTCTTAACAGCTACGAAAACCGGGTGTATCAATTCACCGATGAAGACCGTAAACGCTACGTCGTTAAATTTTATCGCCCACAGCGTTGGAACAAAGCGCAAATCCAAGAAGAACACGACTTCGCATTAGAACTGATAGAACAGGAGATGCCCATTGCGCCGCCAATGCGCGTGAACGGTGCAACCCTGCATGAATATCAAGGCTATCTGTTTACGCTGTTTGAAAGCGTTGGCGGTCGACAGTATGAAGTCGATAATCTGGATCAGCTAGAAGGCGTAGGACGTTTCCTCGGCCGAATTCATAAGGCGAGCGCTGGAAGAACATTTCAACATCGCCCAACCATCTGTCTTGACGAGTATTTGTATCAACCACGTCAGATATTAGAAAACTCTCAATTCATCCCGACACATCTAGAAAACGCCTTCTTTAATGACATCGACCTTCTAATCAAAGAGATCGAGAGCCAGTGGCCAACCAACACTGAAAACATTCGACTGCATGGTGACTGCCACCCAGGTAATATCTTGTGGCGCGATGGACCAATGTTCGTCGATCTTGATGATTCGCGTAACGGCCCTGCAATACAAGATCTGTGGATGCTGCTAAACGGTGAACGCCAAGACAAGCTGATGCAACTGGATATCTTGTTAGAGAGTTATCAGGAGTTTTGTGACTTTAATCCATCACAACTGAAACTAATCGAACCTCTACGCGGTCTACGTATGGTGCACTACATGGCATGGCTAGCGAAAAGATGGCACGATCCTGCTTTTCCTTTGGCCTTCCCTTGGTTTAATGATCCTAAGTATTGGGAGCAACAAGTACTTGCTTGTAAAGAGCAAATTGCTACCCTGCAAGAACCACCACTTTCGTTAATGCCTCAGTGGTAACAATAACCGCAACATACAACTAGATAAAAATTCAAACATAATGGAGATTGAATAAATGAAAAAGCTCTTCGCATTTTTCTCATTGATCATGTTAAGCCTTTCAGCGCATGCTGCGAAATTTAACGAAGGTGAACACTATAAAGTCCTCGATCTGGAAGCGTCAAAGCACCCAGTCGTGACGGAGTTTTTCTCTTTTTACTGCCCGCACTGTAATAGCTTTGAACCTATCATCCAGCAGTTAAAACAGCAGTTACCTAAAGACGCTAAGCTACAAAAAAATCATGTTTCATTCATGGGCGGTAATATGGGATTACCGATGAGCAAAGCTTACGCGACCATGATTGCACTAAAAGTTGAAGACAAAATGATACCGGTGATGTTTAACCGTATCCACAATATGAACAAACCTCCACGAGATGAGAAAGAGCTTCGTCAAATTTTCCTAGACGAAGGTATCGATGCCAAAAAATTCGATGCTGCATATAATGGCTTTGCGGTAGATTCAATGGTTCGTCGCTTCGACAAAGCATTCAAAGATAGCGGTCTTTCAGGCGTTCCATCTGTTGTTGTCAATAACCATTACTTGGTTAATGCACAAAGTATCAACAGTCTAGATGAATATTTTGAGTTGGTTAACTTCCTATTGAAAAAATAATCTCTTAATTAAGGAAGCTTCGGCTTCCTTTTTATTGATTCAAAAATCAGAATAAAGAAAAACCAACAAGGGAACAGATCGCTTCACTCTCATTAATCGCCATTCTAAGAATCGGTGGGCAAGGAGCCCTAAAATGAAAATAAAAATTACACTGCTCGCAATCAGCACGGCGGCTTCACCAGCCTTTGCTAAACTTGCGGACGAACAAGGTTTTAGTGGTGAAATATCTATCAATACTGGGGTAACCTCTTCCACCTCAAATTTTAATCCCAACGCTGATAGCACCCTCTTATCCAATACACAAAAAGCCTCTTCAGAGAGAACATTTATTGTCGCACCTTTAGGCACAGTGGCTTACACCTTCGGTGAGAAACTAAACCATCAGGTCTATACAGGGACTGCTCGTGACGACGTGGCAACCGGTACTGTCGTGCTAGAGGTTGGCTATAAATATCAACGAGAGTCAGGCATGATCATCGACGCTTCCGTTCTGCCAACCATCATGTCAGGAGAAACTTGGGCCGATCCATACAATACGGCATCACCTCGCACGAAAACCGATGAAACGGGTAATGCCTTTCGTTTGAAGCTCAGTAGTATTGCGGGCTCCGCTTTCTCGTTAGACATGGCCTATGCGACCAAAGATGTCGACAAGGATAATATTCAAGAGCAAGAGCTCAAACGAGATGCAAATACTCTCTATTTGAAAGGTCAATACCGCCTGCCACTAAGTCGTACCATGATGCTTATCCCATCGATCATCTACCAAACAAGAGCTGCCGACGGTAAAGCTGAGTCTTACGACCAATTAGGTGGTGAGGTAAGCTTGTTTGGTGGCATGGGTCGTCATCAGTACGCATTGACGGCAGGATACAACCAACGATATTACGATGCCCGCAACCCAATTTATGATAAGAAACGCAACGACGACAACATCAACCTATTCGCCGCCTATGAGTATGACCAATTCATGAACTGGGAAAACTGGTCGTTTGTCTCTCTTGCCGGTTACGGCACCAGCGAATCAAATATAACCTTCTACGATGAATCACAATACCTCGTTTCAGTCGGCCTGAACTACAAGTTCTGATCACGAGCAGCATCTCGCTCACAACAGTAAAAGCCTGCATAATGCAGGCTTCTTTCCACTACACAGCCTGAGCCGTAAGTTGCTTCAATAATCTATCCATCGCTCGGTAGCCAAGCGCTTCCGATAAGTGTTTTTTTTCAATCTGTTGATTGCCATCAAGGTCAGCAATCGTCCGAGCAACTTTAATAATTCGATGATAAGCACGAATCGACAATCCCAGTCGATGCAGTGCCGTTTCTAGGAACTCAGCATCTTCGCGTTTTAATGGACAATACTTTTCAATTTCTCGACTACCAAGCAATGCATTCGACTTATGGTTTCGAGACAACATCAACTCACGAGCCTGCTTTACCCTCTGTTGAACCTCATGGGTGGTTTCTCCACGATCACCGCCCTCAGCTAGCATCCCTTTGGGTAATAAGGGGATCTCCAAAGACATATCAAAACGGTCAAGCAATGGGCCTGACAACCGATTGAGGTAACGTAAAATGATCTGTGGATTAGCTCGCGCCTGATTCCCTTCGTAGTATCCCGTAGGGCTCGGGTTCAGTGCCCCTATTAACTGAAAGCGAGCTGGAAAACGCGTCTTACCTGCCGCACGTGAAATAATGATCTCACCAGATTCCAAAGGTTCTCGCAGTGAATCAAGCACCTTACGTTCAAACTCGGGCATCTCATCAAGAAACAGCAGACCATTGTGTGCCAAAGAGATCTCTCCAGGGCGAGGGATTGACCCTCCCCCCACTAATGCCGCCATCGAACTCGAATGATGAGGAGCTCGAAAAGGTCTTTGTTTCCAGTTGTATTGATTGATCTCTTGTTGTGTTAACGAAGCAACGGAGGCCGTTTCCATTGCCTCTTCGTTGCTCATCTCAGGCAATAAATCACGCAATCGTGAAGCTAACATCGTCTTGCCAGTTCCGGGTGGGCCGAGAAAGAGTAAATTATGGTTACCGGCCGCCGCTATTTCTACTCTCCTAGCGTCACCTGCTTTTTTACTAAAAGTATTACAAACGTTGTCAGATAAAGCCTACAAAGAGATAACACAAAAAAGTGTTACTTATGCATACTTTATCTGTACTGATTTGAGGTTTTATAGGAAATCGTTACCTAAACCGAGGGATTTGAACGACCACCTCAGAAAAACCTATTGAGTATCACACATTATATGGATCACACAATCCAGACAGGTTGCTCTATGTTGGTTGTGCCCCAAAATGGCTTAGAGCTTTTACTCATTCATAAGCTGTTAATGTAAGTTTGGTCTACTAAAAGTTATCCGAATTCAGAACATCCAGAAATTAAACTTCCCTGAGTAGTTTAATCTCACAATATAGCTACTAACCTATTGATTAGAAATTGAAGTGATAAATGAAAGACGGCATCATGTAAAGATAAAAAGCGGCTTTTAGCCGCATTACGTTTCTAGGGGTATTATGGAGCTACAAGAATTTATTGATGTTTTAAGTAATATGCAGTTCAAACAAACTTTAGATTGGTATGTATATTTAATCCTAGCAGTTGTTACTGGGCTCAGTGGTTTCTTTGCTTCATATATCAAAGAAAAAGGTAAAAATTTCGCTACAAAAGAAGACTTTAATACTCTTCAAGAGCAACTAGGTAAAAATACAGTTGTAGTTGAAAGCATCAAAGCTGAATTAGACGAAAAAACGTGGGTAAGTCAACAAATATGGGTCAAAAAACAGGAAGCATATGAAGCAATATTTGAGCTGTTGTTTAATGTTAAGCGATATGTTGATCATCAAGTGATTGCCTTTGAAGAATGGGAGTTTATAAACAAATACCACCCATATTTCCAAAACTATGATAAAGAGCATGAAGCACACTTCAAGGAGATGTGGGAAAAAGACAAAAAAGAGTACGAGGACTGGGCTAAAGAACCAGAGGGTCAAGGCGTTGCTCGAGAGCTTAAGGGTAAGTATGACCATGCGATGCTTGAACTTTTAAAAGTAGTAGAGCTTAAAGCCATTTACATAAGTTCTGATGTAGGCAATGAAATAGACAATTTACGCCGAGAATTACAACAAACCCATGACTATGAGGGGTGGGATGAGCATTTCTCACGCTTAGCCAGTGAAATGGAAAGTACGATAGTTCGATTACGCGACTTAAGTCGAGCGGAGCTAAAGATTCTAACATAACAAGGTGTTAGGCATAGGGTTATATATGAACGAAGATAATCAGTATATATGCCCACCAGGTACTGACTACAGTATTGTAGCCACTCCTGATGGCAATGATAGGGCTATGGAAGTAGCACTAATGAAGGAACATCGATTTGCATTTTACTACTGGTTTAAATGGCATAAAATTAAAGCCTTTGGAACCCCACCTGCTTTGATATCAATTGACTGGCATCAAGACCTGTGTGCTCCTTGTGAAAGTGAGAAAAATGAGTTAATTGGTGTTGACCTAAATAGCTTTTTTAGTGTTGCACGCTTTAGTTGGGATGGGCTCAACAGCTTAAATGACGGGCACATTCTTGCTGCTGCATATTTAAACTTAATTGGTAACGTTTATGTTTTGTGTAAGCAGGAAATTCATGAACCTACCTCAGTGTTTTTGGATGCGTATGGTAATGAACATACGATATGTTGCTTTGAACACAAAAAAGATTTGATAGCGGCACTTAACAATAGTGCTGAAGACGCTATATATTTAGATATTGACCTAGACTACTTTACCGAATGCTCAGATCCGTGTGGGGGTGGAGAGAATTTGACAGTGATGTCCCAGCATGATATCGAAAATGTTATCGACCCAAGATCCGATCTTATGTGTTGGTGCTTTGAACGAATGCAAGGCTTGACTATAGCCACAGAGCCGACATTTTGTGGAGGGCTCAGAAACTCAAATTCTATCTTTAACACTATTGATTCAAAGTTATTTTCTCTTCCTCTATTAGGCTCAAAGGTAGAATGGTCACACTTAAGTACCTAACAGTATTTAAGGTTTCAAGATATTTTTATTAATCTCACTTCGTCGAGCTAAAGCTGAGCTTCTAGCTCGTCTTTGATCAGGACAGTTACAGTGTGCACAAGTTAAAGTCGGTACTTTCAAACACGAAAGTGCCCCTTTTCTTTTTAGAGTAAAACACAGCCTGAGTTCTTTTAAATCAACTTTGCCCTAACTGTACTAATGCAACGAAACATCATCACGATGATTAGGGTCCCATTTTTAACCCTTGATAATTGCAAGGCGGTCAGTATGCGCCCCATAATCCCACGGGGCGTTTTAATTTCAGTGTGAGACGTTCCAAGGCAGAAGAGAGTTAATATCAGGCTCTGGCTTTACCAGTTCTTTCATACATTTGACCATGTAATCGTAGAGTATCAGTCCGTTCGCTTTCGCCGTCTCGATGATGCTATACAGCAAAGCACTCGCATCAGCACCAAGCGGATTCGTCGAGAATAACCAATTTTTTCTGCCAATGACCAGCGATTTGATTGCGCGCTCTGCTCGGTTGTTGTCGATAGATAAATGCCCATCTTCAACATAGCGTATCAGCTTAGGCCACTGACCCAAGGTGTACTTGATGGCTTTACCAAGAGGACTCGATTCGATGACTTTCTGCGTGGTTAACCAGTCATAGATGTCATCCAACATCGGTTTAGCCTGCGCTTGTCTTTCTGCCCAACGCTCTTCGACCGAAGCCAGTTTTAATCGAGATTCAAGTGCGTACAACTTTTGGATTTTGGCTAACGCCACATCCGCTTTACCTGTTTTACCTTTGCCCTGAAGCTTCTTCGCTTCCATGAACTTACGACGTGCATGAGCGAAGCAACCGACATTGGTGACGTTGGTTAATCCATCATAAGCCGCGTAACCATCACTTTGCAGATAGCCTGAGTAATCACCCAAGAAGTTCACGGGGCACACTCTCGCGCGACTGTTTTGATAGTCGAACAAGACGATATTTTTCATGTCAGGGAGTTTAGCTTCAGGGGAGTCGGCTCCCGAGCCGTACAACCACATATAACATTGCTTATCTTCCTTAAGCACATTGAGCGGCGTTTCATCGGCCTGAACCACCACTTGTTCGAGTAAGTGAGTCTTCAGTGCCTGATAAAGCGGTTTGAACTTTTCACTYACTTGGATAACCCACCTTGCCATGGTGGTTCTCGATAGCTCGATACCTGACTGGGAAAACAAGCTTTCCTGACGATACAGCGGAAGCGCATACTGATATTTGCCTAAAATAATGTTGGCAAGCAGACTTTCGGTAGCGAAGCTTTTGGGGATGATACTTATCGGTGCGGGTTGTTGGTGAATGTGGCTTTTTTCAGCCTCTTGTTCACACTGACGACAGGCGTATTTCGGGCGAACATATTCCAACACTTTTAGGACGGCGGGCGTAAACTCAAGCTTTTCACTGCGGTCTTCGCCGATTTTATGCAAAATGTGTTGGCAGCATGAGCACTGCTTGTCGTGCTCATCTAGGTCAAGTACGAGTGTTTCACGTGGCAAGTCTTTAGGAAGCGGTTGACGTTTACCACGACGTTTGATTGTCGTCGTTGTGGTGGTGATAACCYCATCTTCCGATTTCGCCGCTTCACATTCCGCCTCATTAAAGAGGTCACCCTGTGCTTCGTTATACGGCTTTAACGCTTCCGAGCGTTTGGCGAATTGACGGTCAAGGGCCAGTTTAAACTGCTCAATTAAGGATTGGCGCTCTTGTTGCCACTCTTTTTTCTCCGACATCAACGCTTTCACCATAGCTTGAAGCTCGGCGATGTCTTGGCTTTCTGGGTTAATATCGGGCGTCTTTTTCATGGCATTGATTATACTAAAAACACCACGTCAAGGCTTGGTATAACTCACTTTTATCGGGTTCAACTCATTGTAAAGTTGTCTATTTTTATCGGTTTATGGCCGATTATCGTGAAGCCAGATAACAGTCTATCTAAGTCAAATTGAGTCAGGATGTAGACCTGCTTTTTCTCTTGAGTGGGCCATTTGAATTTGGYTTTTTCGAGCCGTTTGTACCACAGGGCAAAGCCCGTTTTATCCCAGTACAACACTTTGACTTTGTCGCGTTGTTTATTGGTAAACAGGAATAGCGCACCCGTGCCGAGCGGCAAATCGGTTTCGGACTCGATAATCGCCGCCAGTCCGTTGATGGACTTTCTGAAATCGACGCTTTCACGATAGAGATAGATTTCGGGAGCACTGAGCATACGTTTCATGACAGTGCCCCGATTAGTTCGGCTAAGTAACGGACGGGAGTGCCTTGTGGTACGCTGAGTTCAACGTTATTTATCGATAAGGTCATATTGGCGACGGGTGTTTGAGCCATCTGGTAGCGAGTCGTTTTTTCGATAACTTCTGCTTTAACAAAGCCACTGATATTGGCTGACTCCGTAGTTTGTAACTGCTGGCGCTTGGCATAAAAAGTAGAAAGACTTAACCCATTACGCTCACAGAAGACCCGTTGTGATAGATGACTGGATTGGTATTGCTCGAACAAGGTTTGCCATTCTTTGTTGGTGCGCCGTTTTGCCATTTCAAATCTCCTTGTAGTTGGAGATTTGATCTTATGGCGGACTGAGGATGATTAGAATGTGGGGTTTATGACGCGCTTACCGTTTTTTTGTTTTATATGTTGGTTAAATCATCACGAACGATACTTTCTTCGTCTCGTAGATCTTTGAGTCAACGAGGCTAGAGTGGGCTTTTTCACTTCTCATAAATGACAATGAACTTAGCTTCTAAGGTCGTGCTCTTCTGATGGCTCCTCCATACCGGAGATAATGCATCATTTACTAAATTAGAAAAAGCTTCTGTCCAAACGTGTGTCATAAAACTCGAAATGCCCCTTTCCATGCCCGTGATGCTCAATATCATGAATCACTTACAGGTGGTTTGACCTACTTTTTCTTATCTGTGTATTGTCTAGATAACCGGGGTCTTACCAAGTTGGAAACAGTGTTGTCGAAGCAGTAACGAGCAGAGAACGTTAACGCTTACTAACGCAATCAGTCATACATGAGCTCTTTGGCTTTTTTACTATCAAACTCTCGCAAGAACTTACGCGCTTGATAACGCATTGGCACTATTTTCAAGGCCTGCTCAAACACAACTACCGCATAGACCCAGAAGATTGATGCATTTAGAACG
Organism: Vibrio minamisatsumaniensis; assembly: GCF_050337445.1. Taxonomy (NCBI): domain Bacteria; kingdom Pseudomonadati; phylum Pseudomonadota; class Gammaproteobacteria; order Vibrionales; family Vibrionaceae; genus Vibrio; species Vibrio minamisatsumaniensis. Next base: position 28,952 of record NZ_JAKJSY010000001.1, read on the forward strand.
AGCACAACAAAGGCACACAGCGGTAAGGCAATAAGCCAACGAGTAATAAAGTTGATATTGAAGACAGCTGTTGTCTTACCCAACGCTCGAAGTACCTGACCATGCACTGTTGTATAGCCTTGTATTAAAGGCATCAAGATGTACAAAGGGGCGATCACCGCTAGTGCTTGATAAGTGATTGGTGAATGACCTGGGTAGATTTTGTCTATTACCAAGCTCAGGATAAAAGAGGCAAAGGCAATAATCCCAGATACCGCAATAGTGACCTTAATGCTCAAACGCACATCAGAGTCCAAAGTCTCTAGATTGTTTGAACCGATAGCCTGAGAAATCGTAATTGCCGAAGATACCGCCCACGCCAAAACAAACTGCGACAACGCCGAAAGCCAAGGCGTTATCATAACGATGGCCGCATACGCTTCTGTGGGCAGCTGCGTATACAAGAGGTTATAGGCAGCAAGACCCATCGCCAACACCATCATGTTGGCTGCAATCGGGAAGGTTTCTTTAAAGTGCAGCCTAACATTACGTGTAACACCGTCGCTAGCCTGCTTAAACGGAAGTTTAGAGGGCTTTTGGTATCGCAAGCACACCAATAAAAATAGCATTCTCAGCCCTAGTGCAATCACAGAACCTAAGGCTGCGCCCGAGATCCCAATACCCGCAAAATCCCCTAATCCGTAGATCAGATAATAAGAAACCACAGCATTGACTGGCATGGTGAGCAAATAGCTGAGTAACGGCAGTTTGGTCTTGCCCATAGCATTGAACAGGGCAATGGACACCTGAGAGATGCCGGTCAGTAGTAAGGCATATTTGATCGTAGACAGATACGCATCGATGTCCGCGTACAAATGAGTATTGTGACTGATCAGCTTGATCAGCGGCCATTTGAATACCGTTACTAAGGCAAAGAACAACATGGCAACCGACAGATTGATGATCATGCCAGAGAGGAAGGATTTTGATAACAAGCTCTCTTTACCAGAGCCAAAGGCGCGAGATAATACGTTCTGCGAACCATTCGCTAATGCATTTTGAACCCCTAGCATCAATGCAACGATCGTACTCGCAATCCCCATTGCCGCCAGAGAGCCTTCTCCCAATGGCGAAATAAGCAGAGTATCAATCATCAGCATTCCCTGCATTAACAAGGCATTGATCGCAATCGGCCAAGCCATCTTGATGTTTTTCATAATGTAGGTGCTGTTCTTAAACACGGAATGCCTTTTTATAGGTTGCAGGGTGCGGGAGTAATAGGTTCTGTCGTAAATCTAGTTCGAGGTGTGGTAGACCAACACTACAGATACAATTATACAGCGAGTGCCTATAATCGTTCAAAGGTAGTTTGCCCTTCAATACATATCAGCTTTTGTTCAACATCGTCCACACTTATTGTCACCTAACGTTATCAGTAATTGTGCCGTAGATTCATATCCAACCGTTTTTTGTTCGATTAATTCAGGAGCAAGGGGACTTAAAAGTACCAGAGTTAGAGGTGATACCTTTAGAACAAATTGGTGAGAAGTTGTTGGAAATGCGCCAACAACGAACACTGGGTAAAATTGTTGCTAGTGTCATTGAATAAAAACACCTCGAAGTAGAGGGGGGGAGTGAAGCGGGTCACTATTGCTCGTTTTTTTGTGTATGTTTGCCTGCGATGTTGATTGAGATAGTATTTTGCTACAAAACGCGCATAATCTTGCTATACAACATTTAAAGAAGAAATGACCTATGACTAGCTTTCAATATTACTTTCACCAACTGCCTTGTTTCGACTGTAAAAAAACGACAGTCAGTACCGATCTTGGTTGGTTAACGCCTGCGATGAAAGACGAGGCTATCGCACAAATAACAGCAGTGCTTGCTGAAGGTGAGGTTACCCCTGATCTTTCTGCAAACATAGTCTGTACGAAAGAGGAAGCTCGTGAGTATTTACTGCTGAACTTCTTTGGCTATTCAGAAGAAGAGTTAGCAAGCGAAATTGAAGCCGATGATGAGAAAGAAGTCGCGGATGAAATTGCAGAGCTACTGGAAGAAGGTAAAGAGACTATCGTCTTCGAACATGAAATTGCTCTTCAGTGCTGTGCAGATTGTGATGTTGAAGTCGAGTCAAACTAAGTATTCATGTTAAATAGACCGGTTCATTAACACAGTGTGATGTCCCATCTCTTTAAAGCGTTAGCGGATTAATCTTCGCTAACGCTTTTTTGTTTTTGGATTCTAAATTCCAGCATTTAAGAAAAATGAGTGTATTAAAAGGAACATCAGCCTAAGTTTTTAGTTATCTATTATGCTTTGAGCACTCAGTTGATAAAGGATCTCTGCGGTTTTCTCTCGGAACAGATCTCTCAATAAACGAACAGTAGGCGTGATGGATTGACGACTTGGACACACTAACCACAGCTCGGTAGGTGTTGGCTCAAATTCAGGCATAACTTTAACCACTTCACCAGAAAGCAGATGACGTGACATGTCTAAACAAGATTTTATTGCCACTCCTTTACCTGCGATACACCAGCGTCTGACAAGGTCAGCGTCGTTCGAAGCGCGATTTCCTTTTAGTTTCACTTTATGATCTTGAGTACCATCGTTAAACACCCACTCGTCTTGCAGCATGTCCTGGAGTTGATAAAGCAGACCATTGTGCAGTGCTAAGTCACTCGGGTGGTTTAGGGTACCGAATTCAGCCAGGTACTCAGGGGCAGCGCACAGTATTCTCGGCACATCACATATCTTGAAACCATACATGTTGGCCTCATTGGGCGAGCCGTAACGCAGCGCCATATCAACAGAGTCTCGATAAAAATCGATATTGCTATCACTGATACTGGTGCGGAGTGATGCGTTAGGGTAGTCAAGCAAGAATTCATCAAGCCAAGGTGTGATTAAGTTTCGTCCTAGATCCGATGAGAGTGCAATGCGGATTTCACCATCAACAATACCCAACTCCTCTCGTATATTGAGTTTGGCTTGGTCTAACACTTTTAATGCTTTTTCACATTCAGGTAGATAACGTTCGCCGGCTGGAGAGAGCCTTAGGTGACGAGTGGTTCTTACAAACAGTTCAGAGCCTAACGCGGCCTCAACACGTTTTACTGCGGCGCTCGCAGTGGCTGATCGCATATCGAGGTTAGTGGCCGCTGCGGTGATACTGCGAAACTCCGCAACCTTTAAAATGACCTGTAAGTCTTCAAGAAGCATATTATCTACCTATGTTTGATCATGTTCTAAATCGTGTAGTGAAATACCGCTTAATCACAGAGCGCGTTACCTTATTTTACCCCTTTTAAGCCAACCTAGATCTATCATTATCAAAAATAATTTGAAAATAATTCAATTATTAGGCTGTTTTTCTTCCGTTTATTGCGATGTATTATCGGTTCCAAGATAACAAGGTGGACAAAAACGGGATAACAACGTGGCTAAGAAAATCACAATCGGTGTAACAGATTTGTCGTTCCACCGTACGACGGCATCATTGGTAACCAATATGTTGGAAGCGATGGGGTTCGAGGTTGAGCGCATTTTCTCGCCTCATCAGGATAACTTTGAAAAATTAAAATCAGGTCAAGTGGATATGCTTTCTTCTGCTTGGCTTCCATCAAGTCATGGTATTTACAAAGCTGACGTTGAGGAAGTTGAGCCGTTGGTAGAACTTGGACTTCATTATGAACCTTATGCGCTGTGGGGGGTACCTAACTATGTGCCCCAAGAAGCGATTTCTGAAGTGGCCGATCTTTTAAAACCTGAAGTTGTAGCGAAAATGAATGCTCAAATTCAGGGGATCAATCCCGGTGCAGGTATTACACGATTCTCTATCGAGATGATGAAAGAGTATGGACTGAGTGACGCCGGTTATGAATTTTTCACGGGTACTGAAGATGATTGTTTTCGTGCTTTTGAAGATGCAGTCGCCAAGCAAGAGTGGGTTGTAGTGCCACTTTGGAAACCTCAGTTTTTACACTATCGCTATGATATCAGGGAAATCAAGGATCCAAAGGGTTTGCTTGGCATCGTGGATAGAGCGGTCCTTCTTTTAAGAGAGGACAAGAAAACATTGTTCACAGAAGAGCAACTCCAGACGCTGGACTCACTTCGATTCTCGAACGACATTATTGCTGAGCTAGACTACAAAGTTTGCCGTGAAGGTAAGCCACAAGATGAAGTAACGCGCAATTGGTTGATCGAGAAAGGCTTACTTTAACCGTGATGTCATGGGCTATATGACCCACTTTTGTGTCACCAGAACGCGACAGCATCATTCACAAATTATTAATTGCTAACGATTAAAATATTGGGGCGTGTATCTAGAGTGAGAAATCTCTGAGATTCACGTTTCGAATTTATGGAGAAAAAACCATGTCACTACCATCAAAAATGAAAGCTATCGGCTTTACTCAGTCATTTGCTATTACTGAACAAGAGAGTTTGTTTGAGTTTGAAACCCATCTACCAGAACTTAAAGAGCAGGATCTACTTGTTAAAGTAAGTGCGACTTCTATTAACCCGGCGGACGCAAAAATTCGTATTCGTAATGCCAAAGACAAAACGCTTGAACAGCCAAAAGTACTGGGTTACGACGCTGTGGGTGAAGTGGTCGGTAAGGGTAGCGATGTTGAAGGCTTTGAAGTGGGTGACCGTGTGTACTATGCGGGCGATGTAACACGTATGGGTGCAAATGCAGAATACCAAGCAGTCGACTATCGTATCACAGCTAAAGCGCCTAAGAGCCTTTCTGATGAAGCGGCGGCTGTTATGCCACTGGCAACACTTACGGCTTGGGAAGCGTTGTTTGACCGTCTCCGTATTCGCCCAGAAGAGAAAAAGTCGATATTAATTATCGGTGGTGCTGGTGGCGTGGGTTCGGTTGCCATTCAATTAGCAAAACAATTGACCAATCTTAAAGTGATTGCGACCGCTTCAAGACCCGAAACTGAACAATGGGTGAAAGATATGGGAGCTGACCATGTTGTCAATCACCGTCGTTTGGTTGAGTCTGTGCGAGAGCAAGGCATTCAGCATGTTGATTACATCTTCAATGTCGCGGATACCAAAGGGCATTGGGACGCGATGGTAGAGTTGATCGCACCACAAGGTATGATTAGCTCAATTGTTGAGTTCGACGACGGTATCAATTTATCTGCATTACAAGGTAAATCGGTAGGCTTTATTTGGGAACTGATGTTCACGCGTTCATTGTTTAATACTGAAGATATCCAGAAGCAGCAACATATTCTTTTCCAAGCCGCTAATTTGATCGATTCGGGTCGTATTCAATCGACACTGACTTCAACGTTGCATGGTTTTAGTGCTGAAACATTGAAAGAAGCGCATCAACGTATAGAAAGTAGTGCATCAATTGGTAAGACAGCCATCAAATATTGATGGTTATAAATATTGATAGTTATTAGATTGAATCGTTGACGATTTGAAGCAAATAAGCCCCTGAAATCAATCGTAAGTCGAAAGATATCAGGGGCTTTTGTTTGTATTCCGATTCAATAAGACGTGTCCCTGTATTGCGATCACTGATTTGAACTAGAGGCTTCCATGCTTAAAGGGTTGGGGGTGACAAGGCGTTAATCAGAATTAATTCCCGAGATAGCTGAACCGTTGTTTGAAGTGAAATTGTTCGAAAACAATCGGTATCTGGCCACTTTGTTGTTACTTATTTTTTATTCTCATGTATGATGTGCGGCCATAATTGTATGACAAATGTATAGTTCTGTTCCCGCATGAATAAAGCCACTAACCACGCCATTTTTCTTTTGGTCTTCGCAAATCTACTTGCGTCTTTTTCCGATGTCTCATTAAAAGTATTGAATGGTGAAGTTCCGACATTCCAGTATGTGTTTATCCGTCAACTAATGAGCGTGATATTACTGCTCCCTTTTTGGTTGAAACTCCCCAAAGAAACACGCATGCAAGGTGGTTGTCGCATTAACTTTTTACGAGCCCAATTTATCTTAGTGGGAAGCGGTTGCGCGATGATTGCTATCACACATCTGACGTTAGCGACGGCCAATGCGATGTTCTATGTTGGGCCAATACTCATGCTTCCATTATCGATCGTGTTGTTGAAGGAAAGACCGACATCCTCAAAAGTGATAGCGACACTGATTGGTTTCGTGGGGGTATTAATTGTGTTACGTCCGGAGCAATTTCATTGGGCAGCCATCGCTGGCTTGGGCAGTGCACTCGCGATGGGCGTCGGAAATATTTTGATTAAACGACTAAACGCAGAGCAACACATTATCTCGACTCTGTTTTGGACAAGCATTATGACTTTACCACTTGCGTTGATATTTGCCCTTCCAACATGGTCAGTGATTGAATGGCGTCATGTTGGGTGGATCATGGCAATCAACCTGTTTGTTCTTGGGTATCATGCACTCGTGGTCGTGGCATATAAAAAAGCACCGGCCAACCAAATTGCGCTCGCAGAGTATTCAGGGTTGGTGTTTGTGACGTTATTTGGCGTGATATGGTTTGACGAAATTCCAGATATTCTGACGTTGATTGGGATCAGTCTCATCGTTATTCCGATGATGCCAATCAAATGGCACAAGTGTTTTAGTTTGAGAGGGCGAGTGGCTCTTGATGCTGAGTTGAATCAGCCGAAGCCATAATACTTGGCCTTTAACCACAGCATAGTGTGACTAAACGATAAATACATAGCCGAAAAGCGAGTCCAAGTGGCTCGTTTTTTTGTCTTTGAGTTTGACTAAAAATCCGTTTACCCACCTTAAATGACCTCGATATTTATTAGACTTTTTTCAACAAGGCTTATCGTTAAAGCATGATCAAGTTGGTTCTATTGATATTTAGTGTTGTTGGATCTTTGCTTAAAGGTTGCCTCTTAATAAGTGAGTTATCCAGGAAGTCACATTGGGGCTCGTCGTCTAAACTTAAGCTTGTATGCCGTTAAAGTAGACCCATTTGGGCGAGAAAAATGTTCTCCAAATCAATATAAATTATTGCTTTATTTCAACTTAATTTGAGAAAGTCGGATACGCAACATTGTTTACGAGAATACTTTAGGGAGAGAAGAATGATCCAACTTGAACATGTAAATTTAGTGGTAAAAGACATTCCTGAAATGTTGGTTTTCTATAAAGCGGCATTTCCTCATTGGTATGTCCGTGATGAGGGAAAAGGAGAGTGGTCAGGTAAACCACGTCACTGGTTGCATTTTGGTGACGATTACCAGTATATCGCACTGAGTGATCATGGTGAGGGTGATAATAGAGATTTGGCCGGGCACTCTGTTGGCCTCGCGCATTTCGCTTATGTGACCAATAATATTGAAAACGTGACTAAGCGGCTTGTTGATGCAGGCTTCCCCATTGCCAAACCTGGCGCCGAAGAACCTTATCGAAAAAACGTCTACTTTGTGGATCCCGCTGGCTTTGAAATCGAGTTTGTTGAGTATCTGAGTGATGATCCCAAATTACGTAACACCACGAGTGAGTGACGTAATATGGCAAGTTAGCGGCAATAATTTCAAAGACGGGTATGCCATTGCTGCGGATGTATTGCGTACAAGCTCAGCTCGTATCAGTGTGAATCCAAAAGTGAAGAAAATCATGATTTATGTCTGAGCTTAAGGTTTACCGTTACTGTTGAGCGGTAATAACACCAAACCAATGGTTCTGTTGTGAGAGTGATTTCAGCAACTCAATCTCTTTTTCTGTCTCTTTCCTAAGCCATTCGATAAGGTCATTGATAATTGGTGTGTGGGTACGTTGGTGCATGAAATAGGTCCAAGCACTGTGTTGGATCTTTACGTACTTAGGGCAGTATAAGAAGCCACGTTGAAGGTCTTGTTGAACTAATAATAGATCCGTGACCGTCACTCCTTCACCCGACAAGCAAGCACTCAGTGCCATATCTAGAGACAAGAAGCTGGTATTTCGGACGGGGTTCTTTGGTGGAAATTCAACATCGGCCAACCACATTTTCCAGTCGTGGTGATCTAAGGTTGGATGGAGTCTTGGTAAGGTTAAGATCGAATCTAAATCTGTGTCCTTGGTGGTTAAGCTTGTCGAGCAAACTGGTGCCATAAACTCTTCGCGCAAGAAGGTGATATCAGGTGCTTTGTCATATCGTTTCTTGAAGCGCGTGTGGAAGATCAATAGATCATATTCACTACTATTGATGGATTCCTCTTCCTCAATCACAGGAACAATGACGATCTCATGATCTTGATAACGCTCGTTTAATTCCCTTACTTTAGAGATCAATACTCGCGTCGCGAAACTCAGAGTCGCTTTGATCACGATACGTTTCTGCTTGGGCTCACTCCAAGAGCCGATAATAGCTTCGATATTGCCGTAGCTTTCTCGCAAAGCCACATACAAATCATGACCTTGTACCGTTAATTCAATCGCTCGATGCTTACGAACAACCAGCGATGCGTTTAACTCATCTTCAAGCTGCTTGATCTGTCGGCTGATCGCACTTTGTGTCACATGCAGCTCTTCGGCAGCCAGAGTAAAGCTCATCAGCCTTGCTGCAGCTTCAAAGGCTTTTAAGCCATTATGGGACGATGGCAAGCTAGGATATGGGGTCATAATTCGTTCGTATGAGTTTAAGGAATGTTAGGATCGCAAATTTATCAATTGAACGCTAGCCTCATCGATTGTATTTTGGGCGAAATTAACAGAGGCGCCCATGAAAAAAATACTCACTCTCGCATTCCCTTTGATCATTTCACAGCTGATCTCGATGGCGTTAGTCCTGACGGATGTTTGGATGATGTCGCGCATCAGTGTGTCAGCCCTTGCGGCCGGTGGGCTAGGTGCTTCTATCTACTTTTTTATTTTCATTATTGCGAGTAGCACGGTTGGCTGCGTCGCGAACTTGATCGCGATCGCTTATGGTCAACGCGTGGCTCGTCCAGAATTTGGTAATACTCAAATTCGATTGGCTGTGAAAGGTGCAACTATGTTGGCATTTGTGCTCAGTGTGATCTTAATGGCCAGCTTCTGGTTTGCTCCGTTGGTATTAGAAGCGGCAAAACAGCCGCCACAAGTGATCACTTTAGCCATGGAATATGTGCATGCCTTGAAATGGGTGATGCTGCCTTCACTTATTTTGTTGGTACTGCGTGGCTTAACCAGTGCGTTTGGTAATGTGCGTTCTATTCTAGTGATGTCTATTATCACCGTGATTTTGAATGTGCCAGTGAGCTATTTCTTAACGTTCCAATTAGACATGGGGTTAACCGGTTTAGGGTTAGGTACGGCTATCGCGGCATTTATCGTGATGGTTGGATACACAGTTTGGGTATTCAAGCGTGACGAATTCAAGCAGTTCGCCCCTTGGTTAAATAGAGAAGAGTATTCGATTAAACTCGTGACCCCTTTGTTATTGATGGGGTTGCCTATTGGGTTGGCGGCTATACTTGAACATGGCTTGATATATGGTGGCACCTTGATGGCAGGAACGATCAGTATTGCCTCATTAGCCTTGCACCAAATCCTACTGCAATGCTTAAGCTTTACTTGGAACTTTAATTTTGGTTTCTCACAAGCCGCGGCGATTTTGGTCGGACGAGATTTTGGCGCAGGCAACTATCAAGGCATTAAAAAAACATCGATTCAAAGCTTCATATTAGTCACGGGGTTAAGCGTTGTATTGTCGGCTGTTTTCATTTTATGGCCAGAAATGATCGCCTCTCTCTTCAAACTGGATGATGGTACGGGCGCGATGACTTCACTGTTGGCGTCGGTTATTTGGGTTGTCGCGCTTTGCTTTGTCGTTGATGCTTGGCAGTTACTGGCTATTAACCTTCTGAGGGGAATGAAGATTGTGTCAATGCCAACAGTAATGACCGCAATCGGCTACTGGGTGTTTGGCCTACCTGCCGCGTGGTACTTGATGCCACCATTTCAATTGGCAGGGATTTGGGGCGGTATTGGCGTTGGTTTAGGGGTGACGGGTATTTTGTTACTCATCCAATTGATGTGCGTTATTCAAAAAAATAATCCGTCTTCAGCACTGAAGAGCCATGCATACCCATGATTGAACAAAGATGTGAAGCAAATGGGGCCAGAATGAATTAGACCTTGGTCTTACAGAAACCGAGTGCAAAGGCGACTAGAATGATGGGCGTTGCTCACCATTTTATCGAGGAAATAACGAATGGAAGTGGGATTGTTTTGGGTTGAAAAAGGAATGCTCGTACTGGGGGCATTGTTTGTTTTAACAAGCATGATGCAGTACGGAAGACGCAGCAGTGATTGGAAGGGGGTGATTACGATGTTTTACAAGCGCATCCCTATGAATATCGCAGAATACAAATGGTATCGTCTGGGTATCGCTTTATTGGTATTTGCCGTCATTGTGCGTTTTGCACTGCTGATCCTATGGCCAGCATATCAGCTCTAACCTTTCATGTATTCAATACGTAAATGAAGGTACACATAACTCAATTGAGTCTTTACAAACTCGCTGACTAAGGCTTGTATAGGATTTGAGTGACAACTATTTTAGGGGAAGACCCTTTTAAATAAAGAATAATGTAAGGTATTGGCCGCTCACTTATATTATTCATGTCACCAACAATCTAAATATAAATCCATCCATTCCGTACCTGATGCCGTAATGATCTGTTACACTTCTGCGAATTAGCTTTAATTTGTCAGTGGTGCATTTATGTCGTTCCCAGTTCTTATATGTGATGATTCTGCGTTAGCAAGAAAGCAGATGGCTAGATCACTGCCTAGTTCTCTAAATGCAGATATAACTTTTGCTGTTCATGGGCTTAATGCACTTGAAGAGCTCGCTAATAATCAGTTTAAACTGATGTTCCTCGACCTTACGATGCCAGAATTAGATGGTTATGGCACATTGGAAGAGATGCAACGCTTGGGAGACACGACACCTGTTGTGGTTGTTTCTGGTGATATTCAGCCCAAAGCGCAACAGAAAGTTATGAGCCTTGGCGCCAAAGCGTTTTTGCAAAAGCCGATCGATAAAGAAGCGCTAAAAGCGATTTTACGTGAGCATGCCGAGCCGCCAAAACAACCTCAATTAGTTATCCCTTCCCCTTTAGAGCTTCCAATACTACGCAGACGCGATATCTATATGGAAGTGGCTAATGTCGCAATAGGCCGTGCCGCCGACGCTTTAGCACGCCACTTTGACGTGTTTGTACATTTGCCGTTACCGAATGTGAACATCTTTGAGGTGAGTGAGCTGCACATGGCACTTCGCGACCTGGCGAACAACGATCAAGTCTCCGGTGTTTGCCAAGGTTTTAGTGGCGAAGGGATAGCCGGTGAAGCGTTAGTCTTGTTGAGTGACTCCAGTGTGAGTGACCTGAAAAAGCTCATGAAGGTATCAACAGAAAGTGAGCAGCTTGAAGAACTCGAGCTGTTGATGGATGTATCGAATATCCTGGTTGGTTCATTCTTGAATGGGTTAGGGGAGCAATCAGAAGTCCGTTTTTTCCAGAGCTCTCCTGTGCTGTTAGGGCAACATCTCTCGATTGACTCAGTGATTGAAAATACCAGTGGTTCGTTTAAAAAGACGATGACTTTCGAAGTCAGCTATAACATTGATAGCACTTCAATCCGTTGTGATCTTCTGTTTATGTTTGTTGATGAATCTCTACCTCTTTTAGACAACAAATTGGCCTATTTAATGGAGGAGTTTTAATATGCTGCATCTTCCTGCCGAGTTTGAGCAATTTCACTGGATGGTGGATATGGTTCAAAACGTCGATATGGGGTTGGTCGTCATCAATCGTGACTTTCAAGTTCAAGTGTGGAATGGTTTCATGACTCACCATAGCGGTAAGCAGTCACATGATGCGATTGGTCAATCCATTTTTGAGTTATTTCCTGAGATTCCCAAAGAGTGGTTTAGATTGAAAACTAAGCCCGTTTACGATTTAGGTTGTCGAAGCTTTATTACATGGCAACAGAGGCCTTATCTCTTTAAGTGTCGTAATGTTAGACCAGTAACCCAGCAAGCGGATTTTATGTATCAAAATGTGACGCTCAATCCAATGCGTTCACCAACGGGTCAAGTGACGTCATTGTTCTTATCTATTCAAGATGCGACAGAGGAAGCCTTGATGTCTCAAAAGAGCGGGAATCGAATTTAAAGGGTTATTTCAATCATTGTTAGATGATCGTAACGTAATGGCTAAGGCTAACCACCTTAGTCACTTTTTGTGTTTTGGCCTTCGGATGGCTTGTTCAAAGTTTCGTTGTTTCCCCTCGGTTATCTTTAAAATCTTTTATTTCCCAACTTCTGACGCAAGTCAGTCACTTACCTCAAATCATCATTGACTCGATAAGAATGCCATGAATTTGCCCATTTTGGGTCGGTGACCGAGAAAAATGGAATTTATTTAAGGAAAAAGCGATCTTTTTGCAAAAATAGAAGGGTGATTTTTATGTAAATTTGGTGGGCTTTCTTCACATATTTGCTAGATAAGAAGTAAGTTTTGTCAAAAATAAAAGAAAACGTTTGCGTGATAAGCGGGTCGTGTTTGTGTGATTTTTTGTCTAAGTATTTGATTGGTGGGGTTTTAGTGGATAGAAAGGCGGTACATTTTTTAGTGGGTATGGAATCTTTGAGAGGATAGCACAAAAAAAAGTGAAATATCAGACTTGCTGTTACTAAATCACGACCTATAATGCTGAAAACCGGAGCGTCTGCCAACGCTCCGGTTTTTTTGTGTCCGAAGAAAAGTAAAATCGTCTGCCAACGGTTTTGCTACGCATTTCGCGAGAGACACATAATTTTATGAATCAAGGAAAACACCATGCGTATCGAACAAGAACTTAAGTTAGGTTTCAAAGATGTACTCTTCCGTCCGAAGCGTTCTACCCTGAAAAGCCGTTCTCAAGTTGAATTAACCCGCGATTTTACATTCAAGCATAGCGGTCGTCAATGGTCTGGTACGCCAGTCATTGCAGCGAACATGGATTCGGTAGCAAGCTTTGAAATGGCATCAGCTCTAGCAGATCACGGTGTTATGACGGCAGTACACAAGCACTACACAGTAGAGCAGTGGGCTGAGTTCGCGAAAACGGCAGACAAGAAAACACTGAACAATGTATTTGTATCAACAGGTACGTCAGACGCTGAATTCGAGAAAGTTAAGAAGATCATGGCGCTTAGCGAAGAGTTTGTATTCATCTGTATCGACATCGCGAACGGTTACTCAGAGCATTTGGTCGAATACGTACAACGTGTACGTGCTGAATTCCCAGACAAGGTTATCTCTGCTGGTAATGTTGTAACGGGTGACATGTGTGAGGAGCTGATTCTTGCTGGTGCAGACATTGTGAAAGTCGGTATCGGCCCTGGTTCTGTGTGTACGACTCGTGTTAAAACCGGCGTAGGTTACCCTCAACTTTCAGCCATCATCGAATGTGGCGATGCGGCACACGGCCTGGGTGGCATGATCATCGGTGACGGTGGTTGTTCATGTGCGGGTGATGTATCTAAAGCCTTCGGTGGCGGTGCTGACTTCGTCATGCTGGGTGGTATGTTAGCCGGTCACGAAGAGTCAGGCGGTGAAGTTGTAGAGAAAGAGGGTAAGCAATACATGAAGTTCTATGGCATGTCTTCGCAGTCAGCTATGGAGAAACACTCAGGTGGTGTTGCTAAGTACCGTGCAGCGGAAGGTAAAACGGTTTTACTTCCGTTCCGTGGTTCAGTTCATAATACAATTTCTGACATCCTTGGTGGTGTACGTTCAACGTGTACCTACGTAGGCGCAGCAAAGCTTAAAGAGCTAACGAAACGTACGACTTTCATCCGTGTACAAGAGCAAGAGAACAACGTATTCGGCAAAGAGTAACGTTTAAAACGATTTTTTGAAATTTTAAGAATTGAGCCACTTTAGAGTGGCTCTTTTTTTACCTGAAATTTGGCAAGTGGCGAGAAAGTAGCGATAGCCGAGAAAAATACAGTTCTTTTGAGGTAGACACTGCTCGATTTGTTTGTTTTTAGTCTTGGTAAATTGAGTCGATATGATTCCTTTTTGTTGTGTCGTGTTCCCTCCCGACTCCCTTTCTGCCTACCTGAGTTTTTGTAACTCAGTCGGGATACATTTGGTTACAAAGTTTCTGATTGCTTTGCCATATAGTGTCATCACTGTCTGGTTAATCGAGCGAAAAGGGCTTTGATCATGAAAAAAATCACTTTAATTATCTCTACCATTTTATTTTCACATGCAGCTTTGGCTGACGCAGGAAACACTTATATCCGTAGCGGCAACATCTACACCCATGAAGGTAAGGCGTTTGTTGGAGGCGGTATCGTTACGGCAAGCCAATTCTATAAAGGCCAAAAGCACCAGACTGCTGTTTATCTCAATGGTGGTTATCATGGTGAAGATTTGAATGCCGATTTGGGGAGTGGTATCAACTACCGTTTTGTAGGCAGCAATGATGATGTGCTCAATATGAGTGTATTCATGGTTGCTAACCCAGGCTTTGAAGCTGACGATGCGAAAATCTTAAAAGGCATGGACGATCGTGACATCAGTGGTGATATTGGTTTGAATGCTGATTTCCACCTAGGACAAGGCACCCTTTCTGGTAAGTTCCAACACGACGTTACCGGTGTTTATAAAAGCTTCCAAACCGACCTGACTTACTATCATCCAATGGCATTTGACTTCATGGATTTTGTTCCATACGCAGGAGTCCATTACTACAGTGAAGATTACGTGAATTACTATGCGGGTGTGTCTTCTTCTGAGGCGACAGTGGGACGTTCAGAATACAAGGCTAACGGTGCCTTTGCATACAGAGTAGGTTACACCATGATTTTCCCTATCACGGAGCATCTCGATATTACTCAAGCGACGGGCTACTCGTACCTAGACTCTGCTCTTGCAGAATCACCACTCATTGATAACAAGAACCAATGGGCAACCACTTTCGGCGTGAACTACACCTTCTAAATTAAGGAACAATATAATGAAATTATTTAAAAAGTTATCAATCGTGGCGGCTGTTGCAATACTATTGAGCGCTTGTGCTACGCCTTATAACACGCAAAAGAGCTTTTGGACGTTTGGTAAAGGCTTTACGACTACGCAGATTGCTCCTGAAAGTTGGCAGATCAGCTTTGTCGGCAACAACTATACAGATAGAGCTAAGGTTCGTGAATATGTGATGTTTAAAGCAGCGCAGCTGTGCCATGACGCAGGACTTCCTTACTTTACTTACACTACTGAGCTCACCAATCGCGATTCTGTCGGTCAAATTGGTGTAGCGGATGTTAATGATGGATTCGTGTTAGGTACGTCTAGTATGACTAAAGAAGGCTCTAGCGTTGTTGAAGTGACGGGCTTAAAAGTTAAACCTAGCAATCCTCAGGGTCGTATCTACGATACGGAATACATTCTAGCGCACTTAGACGTTGATAAATAATCTCAAGAGTATTGATTGATTTGAAGCACCCTACTTGTTAACGGTCGGGTGCTTTTCTTTATCTAGGGTAGGCAAGCTTAATCTCATGCAGGCGCCACCAAGATTTTTTGAACGATGGATTGAGAGCTTCGACCCCATCCAAGCACCGATTCGCATCACGATAGCAAGCCCCATACCATGTCCTGCGTTATCTCGGCTTTGAAGCCCTCTCACAAAGGGCTTGATCACTTGCTTTGCTTCTTCCTCATCAATGCCCTTGCCATCATCAGATACACTAAGCTCAGCAATCCCATCCTTTAGCTCTAGCTGTACGGCTATTTGCGAGACCCCAAAACGTTCAGCATTACTGAGTAAATTCCCTAATTGCATTGACAGGTACTTGGGGTCACTCTGCACGATTATAGGCTGAGAGTTGGGTTTGAATTCGAGCTGGTGGGTGGCCGAGGAATAGGTAGACAATTTATCTTCTAACCAGCTATTTAGTTCGATAACCTCAAGGTTAGGCTCAATATTAGCTTGATCAAGTCTTGCATAGCTTAATAGAGTAGATACCAACTCTTCCATAGCATCTAAATCACGATTGATGCGGGTAAAGTACTTGAGCTTTAGCGTTTCGCTATCGGTTTCTTCGAGAGCCTCAATGCCAAATCTGAGTCGAGCTATAGGGGTTTTTAGATCATGAGAAACTGCGCGACTTAGTAACTTATTGTCATCAACAAGTTGTGATATACGGTCGGCCATTCGATTAAATTCGGTTTCTATCTCAGCAATATATGATGACCGATTCACCTGTATGCGTTGTTGAAGATCACCCATGCCGAAGGATTTGGTCACCTTACTTAGATTCAGTAACTGCCGAATCAATGGAGACACCCAGAGCAACAAAATAATCACGATCCCAACATAAAAAAGTGTGGTATAGATTCGATTAAGTGCCAGTGACTGATCTTCTAAGGGCAATAAGTGAGTCTTAATATTAAGTACCTTGCCGATATTAGGTAAGCGATAGTGAAGTGAGACACCTTCATCTGATTCAAGGACTAAGAATCCTTGCGATTCAAACTGCAATTTTAATGAAGGTGGTAAAGGAAAACTCGCCTCATTAATCAGTGATAATTGCTCATCATTGCTCCGATTCCAGCCTTTGATAAGCGGTTGGCTATCTAACTTAGGATCATCAAGGGTGCGAGACAAGCTTGTCCCAGCTATCTTCAGCGCCACTATTCGCTCTCTCGCGACTGTTGATGCCGACGGAACTTCGTGTTGGGACGCATACTCAGTAATTGACCAGCCTAAGATGACGATGGAAGCAAGGACTACTACAACTAGCGAAGCAATGAGTTTTCTCATATTAAGATAATAATCTACGAGTTATCATCACGGCAAAATAGATAGCCTTGACCACGAATAGTTTTGATCTTGTAGGCTTGCTGAGGGGCATCGTGGAGCTTTTTCCTTAGGCGTGAGATACGGTTATCAATCGAACGATCAAAGCCATCATATTCTATACCTCGCAACTCAGTAGTCAGGTCTGTACGGGGAATTACCGTTCCCACTTTAGAGGCTAACAACCAAAAAGCATCAAATTCATTGGCGTTGAGATCGAGATTGTAGCTGCCAACCGAGACTGATTTTGCTGTGGCATTTAGTGTTAAAGAATCAAACTGCAGTAATTGGCTCTGCTTTTCATCAGTAGAGCGGCGCAGTAGTGCTTTAATGCGAGCGAGCATGACTTTGGGGCGTACTGGCTTAGTGAGGTAGTCATCCGCACCCACTTCGAGGCCTTTGATTTCATCCCCATCTTCCACGCAAGCTGTCATAAACAATATGGGACCGGAATAGAACACTCGCGCCTCTTTGCAGACATCAAACCCATCTTTTACGGGGAGCATGACGTCCAGCAAGACAAGATCTGGGCTTTCTTCAGCGATCATCTGTAGCGCAAAATCCCCCTGACTTGCCACCGTCACGCTGTAGTCGTGATCGAGTAGATAATCTCCGATCCACTCGGCCAGCGATGTGTCATCTTCAACAACCAATATGTGTTTTTTGTCGCTCAAAATAATCTCCATCCTGATTGAGATTGCTTAGGTGCTTTATACACCCAAATCACCACCACTTTAACCTCGGCCAATATCCTATCTGTCGATTGCTCAATTAATCGATAAGCCGTGGTGTTTGTGCGTTCAAAGCTGTATTCATAGTGTTGCAAAAAATTGCCTTCCCAACAAATAACCCTTTGACTATCGGTTGCCTGTAATAAGCAGTATTTTCCCTTATTGGGGGTTTGCCATTTAAACTGAATGTTTTGATAGCAGGTCTGCCCTTTGTGAAGGGCAACGCATTGCTCCGGAGTTGCTGTGAAATTGACGGTTTGTTCAGCCGCTGACGCTGGCTGGGCATTCATCAACAAGAGAAAGAGACAACACAAAAAGAGTTTATTCATGCCTCCCCCTAAAATACATAGCTTACAGAGACGTTAAATAGCGAGCTATAATTCCCCAAACTAAAGGGGCTCTCCGTAATCTCATCTGATAGCGCTGTGATGCGGTAGATAGAGCGGAATACGAAGTTTTCGCTGATAGGGTAGGCTGCACCCACCTCTAGACTGTAGTTAAACGCACTTTCAGGTGTGTATTGGTAAAATTGCCCAGTTGCTTCTTCGTTGCTGACACCATAGACATTACGAGTTAATTGTTTAGACAGGTAGGTCACTCCACCTAGCGTATATAGGTTCAGGTTTCTCAACTGCCAAGACTTACCTAACCTTATTGTGCTTTGAAAGCCTTGGTTATTGTAATAATCACTCACGGCACGAAACTGAAATACGTAGTTTTCATCCCAATAGCGGGTAGCTCGCATACCAGCACCGATATAGAGAGACTCATTAGACATCAGATACTCATTTCTTTGCGCTTCGTTCAATGAGCTAACGTCTAGGCCATCAGGTCGTTGCCATGTCATCTCGACATTTGCGGCCAAGAAATCAAGGGACCAGTGTTCTGAGTTCCAAAAGTTATATCCTAGATTGGTCCCATCTTGAGATAGATGAACCAACTCGACGAACAGCCCTTTATATTGATAAATGCCATTGAGCATAAACAGTGGCTGAATATCACTGTGTTCGATATCACGAATATCTACTTGATTGAGGGCAATAACACTAGCTCCAAGCTCAAAGTAACCACCGCTATCTAGGCGACTCCCACCTTGAGTTACATTGCTGGATATATCTTCGGCAGACGCCGCAATGGAAAAAACAAAACTACTTAAAAGAAGTAAGGTTAAAAGCGGTCGCACAAAATAGTTAGATAGGTACGTAATATCAATGTCCTCGCTACAATCTATGAGTCTTGAGTTATTCATTTTATTCCATCTTATTACTTTGAAGTAAGTCGATCACTTTGTCTACTTAGGTGGCTAAACGCACTATACCTTACAATGACATGGAGAGACTTTAAAGTGGCTTTTTTGTCTGAAATATGGCTGCGGCAGGGTGAAAAGAGATGACACTGGCAGATTTCAGAGTCGGATAAGTGAAAATCCCGTTTAACTATGTGTTAACCGGGATTTTGAACGATGAGTTTGTGTTTGACAGGATTAAGACTGTAACTTTTTCGGGATTTCGGCAATGTATATAGCAGGAGCACCTTCAAAGTCGCTCGTAAATAATACACCAGTATCATCAGGGGTAAATGATGGGTGAGGGTGCGTAATTTGGCGGTCACCGTCTAATACTGCCCATGAAGTGCTGTGTTTAGCAAGACGCGTGTAGCACTTTTTCTGGGTATTTAAAATGTATAGGAATGGATCATTTTCAATGTCATAACCTTGACTGTCTGCGACATCGACAGGAGCATCACTGCCGTCACCAACCATCAGCGAACCGTCGTGGTTACTCATCAAGTGAGAGCATTGTGGCATCACCATGATTTCTTCATTTTCTAAAGTTTCAGGATTCGCTTTGTAGATCACTCGTTCAGTTTGGCCCTTGAAGTAGGACACATAAGCCATTGCGCTGCCATCTGGGAGCCAGAACTCATGCGTACAAGACTCGCCTTCGCTATGCTCTTTGATTTTACGAACGTTAGAACCATCTTCATTAACGAGCCACATACGAGCGTCGACTAAATCATGTGGACCTTCATGACAGAAGCCTATGGTTTTGTCGTCAAATGGACGATAAATAGGGTGACCAAGCCATGTATTGTCTTGGTGAACCACATCAAGCGCCCCTGTTTCTATATTCACTTTAATTAAGCGGCACGTAGGGTTTGTATGGTAGAACTCAGCGAATTTCTCCCAAGACGTGAGAGGTTTCCAGCAGCTTTTCTTGATTTCGATACCAACGAGTTTGGTGCAGTCAGAATTCGCCACCCAAGTGCCATAGCCTTTCCATTCTTCATCAACGGTATAGATTACTTTTTCTTCCAGAGTATCAAGGTCAACCTTCATTAAGTTAAGCTCGTTTTTTACGTAGATCAAAGAGTTATCATCGGTTGAGAGAAAGCCGCCAAAGGTATTGTCGCCTTTGCCTTCAGTCAATTGTGTCGCTTTTTGTGTTGTCAAATCAAGTAAGTAGTAGTTACGGTTTGCTTCACCTTCAACAACATCAAAATCCCCCGCGAAAAGCAGCTTATTGCCATCGCTGGTAAAGCATTTTTGATAGAAGTAATTACGGTGACAAATAACATTAGTTGGGGTTAAACGTGTAACTTTATTTTTAGTGTCGGTGTCTACAAATGTTTCAAATTGCAGATCAATAACTTGACCTTTGGACATCATATTCTCCTTGGCATATATAAACGTCATGCCGGTTTATCTGTGCTTGCTGTGTTGCGACTCACCGTCATTCGATTGCAAGTATAGAGAGGGGTATCATCGGCCAACATATTGAACGAAATATCAAGTCTCAATAGTGGCATTACTTTTTATTCATAATGGCCATACCCATTGATTTGCTTTAGATCGATGGGAATGATGGCTACTCAGCAAGTGATTAGTAGCCATTGAATAATAGGTTATTGTTTATCGAGAGGCGGAAACGACGGTTTTAATGTCATTATCTAAGCCGGCACTCTTCTTCAGAGCGAAACCAATTAGGAAGATTGCCAGTGCACAACAGAAGAATAAGACACGTCCCCACATTGGGTTAGGGATGAGAACCATCGCCAGTAAGCCCGCCGACATAACCATAACGAGTGTACCGAGCTTGTTACGCTGTAAGCGGTCTATAATATCTTGACCTTCTTCCTCAATACATTCTGTTTCCATATCTTCAAAGAATTTATCTTGAGTTTCTTTATATTGATCTTCTTTGTAGAACAACGTTGTTAGACAGAAGAAGCCTGTCGTGAAGATTAAGTGTGCAGCAATGGTGATTGTTGTACGGAATTCGGAAACTTCACGCCCTGTTAGGTTCTCTAGCCCAAACCATGCACCAACGACCTGAGGGGTGAATACATTAATAATTAAGTATGAAATGAACGCACCAAATACAACCGTTGCCCAAGGAGCCCATTTAGGCGTTTTACGAATGAAGATACCAAAGCATAAAGGAACCAATATAGGACCTTGTAGTAGCGTTGACACTTGCATCATAAGATCAAACAAGCTCAGTTCTTTCAGAGAGGTAAAGAATTGAGCAGTGAAGATGACTAATAGGCCATTTACAACACAAGTAATTTGACCTGCACGTAGCTGTTCACGGTCGCTTGCTTTACCTCTGCGGATAATATTTGAATAAAAACTACGTACAAAAATGCCTGAGTTACGGTTTAACGCCGAGTCCATTGAAGACATAGTGGCAGCAAAAAGCCCCGCCATCAATAACCCAACCGTACCAAGTGGCATAGCTTCGCGAGCAAAAACCAAGTAAACCGCATCACGGGCCTTATTCCCTAGGTCTGGGTATTGTGTTGCCGCATCTGGATACATAATGGCTGATGCCCAAGGTGGGATAAACCAAATGATTGTACCGACTAACATCATGAATCCGGCAAGAAGTGCCGCTTTGCTGGCATTTTTTGAATCTTTAGCATTAAGGAAACGATAAGAATCTTGCATGTTATTGATGCTTTGAAATTGTTTTACAATAAAAAACAAGAAAGAACATACAATTAATAATGGGTAGTTCATGTCGGGACCAATAAAGAATCCTGATGGAAACTCCGAAACAATCTTACCGGGTCCTCCCACCATCACTAATGCGACAACGGCACAAGCCACAGAAATCACGGCAATAACTAAAGTTTGGATAAAGTCTGACGCAACCACGCCCCATGCTCCACTCAAGAGTGAAATAAGTAATACGGCTAAACCTGTAATCCAAATCGTTGTCATGATGTCGGCATTGAATACCGCAGAAGCGAACACACTAAGACCATTTAGCCATACCCCACCATTGATGATGCTTAGAGGAATGATGATCCAAGTAAAAAATTGCTCATTCGTAGGGTCAAAGCGGCGGCGAACAGCTTCTGTCGGGGTGTCTACTCGCATTTGACGGAAGCGACGAGAGAAATATAGGTAAGCCACTATGTAGGCTAAAATATTACCAATGAAAACGCCCGCGACGGCGAAGCCATCACTAAAGGCTTTACCGGCAGCCCCTGTAAAGGTCCACGCGGAGAACTGAGTCATAAATGCGGTGGCACCAACCATCCACCAAAGCATTTTACCGCCCCCACGGAAGTAGTCACTGGTACTGTTACTGGCCATCTTTTTAAATAGTAAACTGATTACTACCATTAAGGCAAAGTAACCCGCTATTACGAGGTAATCATAATTCATAGAACTCATCCTGAAACGTTGTTTTAATTTTGATTACATACTAGAAATTATTAGTGCTTTTTAATGTGATTAAAATCAAAACGGCAGTTCAATTTTGTAGTTTGAGTTAGAAGTGTGATGTAAATCGTCTTTATTGAGCCGCTGAAATAAGGTTTTCATGAAGTAAATAGAGCAATGTTGTTCGTCAAGCTTTCTGCCCTCTCGATGGGGGGAAGTACTTTGGATTGGTCTGTTGGGGCAATCGTTCGTGAGAGTTTTCGTTTTGCGATCCATGACGTTGGAGGAGCCTGAATCAGGATTTGATCGGTATGGTGAGTGTTCAGTTGTTAGGCGGTGAATAACTTCAGTTTGAAATCATTTTTATCGTTCAGGTGCGAGACTTGTGTCAAGTACGATGAGGCGTTAGATTGTTGAGTTGCGGAATGAAGGTATTAAAGAGGTCACCTCATTTTGATTAAGGTGACTTCTTTAACTTGTGTCTGATGTCACTCAGTGAAAGCTATTTAATTATACCCGCAACATCCGCGATTAACGTAGCAAGCTCATCCCATTTTTCATCATCAATGAGATCGGTTGGGATCATCCACGTACCACCACAAGCAAATACCGATGGAATCGCTAGGTAATCATTGACATTGTTAGGGTTAACACCGCCAGTCGGCATAAAGCTTACTGGATAAACCGCAGTTAATGCTTTGAGCATGTTCACCCCACCTGAAGGTTCAGCGGGAAAGAATTTTAAGGTCTCTAGGCCAAGTTCCATGGCTTGCTCAACTAGGCTTGGGTTGTTTACCCCAGGGACGATTTGTACACCGCGTTGTTGGCAATATTTCACGGTTGTTGGGTTAAGACCTGGGCTGACAACAAAATCAACACCCGCTTCAATCGATTCATCGACTTGTTTCGTGGTTAGAACCGTCCCTGAGCCGATCAGCATGTCTGGGTAAGCTTCACGCATATTTTTGATCGCTTGCGCTGCGGCTGGAGTTCGGAAAGTCACTTCAGCACACGGAAGGCCGTTTTCAACCAGAACTTGCGCAAGTTTTGTTGCTTTATTCGCATCTTTAATGGCAATCACTGGAACGACTTTTATTTCACTTAAACGTTGTTTAACGGTTGTCATAGTTTGTCCTTAATATCATCAATTATGTCTTGGTCTTGCGACTGTAGCTTTGTCTGCTTGTCACTTTTTTGCTTAATTTGGGGCAAAAAAGTGCATTTCTCGCGGATTTATTTTGGGTTAGTTTAATTCGGGCATTTCTTGTGCTGGTATAATTGCTCCACGGAAACAAATGACGGTACCCGCTAGTTTATGCCCCATTTGAGCTGACTCAAGTAAGCTGCCACCAGAAAGTCGTTTGGCTAAGTAACCGGCACTGAATGAATCACCTGCTGCGGTCGTATCTACAATGTTGTCGACTTTTTGTGGAGCAACTTCTATTCGCTCATCTTGTGTGATCACAAAGCACGCTTCCCCACCGCGCTTAATAATAATTTCATTTACGCCGAAAGCTTGGGTGCGAGCAATCGCTTGCTCTTCATTCTTATCACCGTATAACATTTCTTCGTCATCGTAAGTTAAGAAGGCAATGTCTGTCAGTTTCAACATCGCTTGGTAGGCCTGTTGAGCTTGTTGTGGAGTCTTCCATAGAGCAGGGCGGTAGTTATTATCAAAGGCAATTTGACAACCTTGCGCTTTGCAGGTCGTTAGAACGGTCACCAGTTTTGTGAGTGCTTCTTCAGGTAAAATTGCCAAGCTTACGCCACTTAAATAAATCAGGTCGTATTGGCTAAGAGTATCGATCACTGCGGCTTCTGACTGCTCAAGTAACCAGTAACGAGCAGCGGCATCACTACGCCAATATTGGAAGCTACGCTCACCATCGTCGCTGGTGGAAATGGAGTAAAGTCCAGGCAATTTTTTATCGGAGATATGTACATGAGAAGTGTTGATCGCTTCTTTGTTCCACGCCTCCAACATAGCCTGGCTAAATGGGTCTTTACCTAAACCTGTCACATAAGAGGTGACAATATTTGTATGGGTAAGGCGAGAGAGATAAAGTGCGGTGTTTAGTGTGTCACCACCAAAGCTTTGTTTATATAATTGTTCACCGGCTTTTTGTAGCTCCACCATACACTCACCGATAACGGCAACACGACTGACTAGCATATATTTCTCCTAAAAACGTAATGAATCCATTATCTTTAATCGTACCATTAAGGTTTGTAAAAATGGAACGCTGTTTCTTTTTTATTTCTTTCGTAAAGGAATAGACAAAAAAGCCGATCAGATGATCGGCATGGTCTTAGTGACATCATTTGTTTCTTGGCCAGCACCATAACCCACAATAATACAACCAAAGGTTTTAAGCTTCGTAAAATACTCACTTGAATCTCGCGTTAGGCATACGTTTGGGGCTGATCGTTTTTATCGATAATTTACGATAGAAATTGGGTAAATCTTTAATGTTGACTGTCTAAATTATATTCAAATTGGACAGCCGAATGAGTGATTATTCGATAAAGTCTTTACGCATTGGGGTAAAGTTATCGAGCAATACGCCTTTTTCTAGACAGCGACACCCGTGAACAATATTTGGCTTTTTATACAATGCGTCACCGGTTTTTACTATTTTGGTTTCATCACCAATAGTGAACTCAAACTCACCGGATAAAACATAAGTCACTTGCTCATGCGGATGACTATGAAGCGCACCGATTGCGCCTTTTTCAAAGTAGACTTCTACTGACATGATGTTATCGCTATAAGCCATAATTTTACGTGAAACACCATCACCTAGGTCTTCTAGTTGAATATCATTGTTGTATAGAAACATTATTAATCCTTACTTTAATTAGCGTGCTAACCAACCACCGTCGACAGCAACTGTGTAACCATTAATGTAGCTTGCTGCATCAGAGGCTAAGAATACACAAGGGCCAGCTATATCTTCTGGTTTGCCCCATCGATCAGCGGGAATACGTTCGAGGATCGCGGCATTTCGGTCTTCATCGGCACGCAGTGCGGCGGTATTATTGGTTGCCATGTAACCTGGGGCAATCGCATTCACATTGATGTTGTGTTTCGCCCACTCATTGGCCATTGCGCGGGTGATACCCATAACTGCACTTTTAGAAGCGGTGTAAGAAGGGACACGGATCCCGCCTTGGAAAGAAAGCATAGAAGCGATATTGATGATTTTGCCTCCATTGCCTTGAGCTATGAACTGCTTCGCAACGGCTTGAGACATGAAGAACACCGTTTTAGAGTTGATGTTCATGACATCATCCCAATTCTGCTCTGAAAATTCGATAGCATCTTCACGGCGAATGATACCGGAGTTATTGACTAAAATGTCAATTTTGCCAAATTCAGCGACTGCTTTTTCAATGATCGTTGGGATATCGTCTTGTTCGAGCAAGTTAGCATGAATATTAAGGAATGTATGGCCACCCGCGTTCATTAATTCAATGGTTTCCTCTGGTGCCGTGTAGTTAACTCCAACTACTTTACAACCCGCTTGTGCTAACCCTAAAGCCATACCTTGACCAAGACCTGTATTACAACCGGTAACAATTGCGACTTTACCTTCAAGATTAAATGCATTCAGAATCATAGTTATTTCCTTTAATGCCGAGTGTGGCAATCAATTTAGATAGGGTGCCCCCTTTAGGCCGGTAACATTATCAATATTGAAACTATGTTTCAATAATTATTGTAATCATGTTTTTTAAAAGTGATGCGGATCTACATTATTTTTAATCTATTGTGTTTTTTACTGAGTCGTTCTTAAAAAGAATGAAGTGAGGGGGAGAGTGAATGATGAATTTGGATCTTATTCTAGGCTGTTGAAGGTATCGGCAGTGATGGATAAGGAAAACAATCAAATGCTGTTTCATCGGTGAGGAAGCGAGGTTGTCTTACTGCTCATTATTACGAAACAATACAAGCTAGTTAATTGACGGTGAACTTTGAGTTTTTGGATTAATACGGCGGGGTTATAAGCGGATGAATAAAAAGCAATTTGAGATTTAATTTAGGGTATAAAAGTTGTTTGGTTCAAAATGCATATTGGAAACAGTGATGAGTGATGCATCGAGCTAAGAAGCACTAAAAGTATAAAAATGCTCGATGAGATACAT
>NZ_JAKJSY010000002.1:0-18700 GCF_050337445.1 Vibrio minamisatsumaniensis
TCGCTGTGGCACACACTAACCAAAAAAAAGAAATAACCACAATATCTTTATTAAAATGTTTAATTTTAGGCAATTGAATATCCTTTTCACTGACCCAAAAAACCAATGACTATTGTTTCATCTCTCTCACTTCAGACAATGCTCTATTTAAGTTATCGTTAGCTACTTTATAATAAGACGGCTTCTTATCAATAGCTTGCTGTAAGTAGGGCACCGCTTCGTCTGGTTTTCCTTGTAAGATCAAAAAGTAACCCACATTATTTAACGCCTCTGCTGCATCCATATGCCTCATAAAGACATTGGTCGCCTTCTTAATATCTCCAGAAGCTAAATAAATCAGCGCTAGGTTGTTCTGAGCTTTTTCATTATTTGGTTCTATCTCTAGAGCTGAACGCGTGTATTGATAGGCTTGCTTATAGTTTCCATACATGTAGTGAGAATAGCCCATATTCAGTAATGCTTTGACCGATCTTTTATCAATAGCAAGTGCCTTTTTAAAATACGCCTGAGCTATCTGGTGTTTTCCTTCAACATCTTCTAAAACACCAAGCCCCATATAGGCTAATGCTGGAGAGCGACTGTCAACTTTATAAGCATCGACTTCGTCTATATCTAAGGCTTGATAACTTCTGATGGTAGTGCTGCTTTTTAATCGAACCTGATCGGCATTTATCGCTTTAAAAAAATAGCTGCGCCCTTCATCAATTCTACGTTGCTTCGTGTATAAACTGCCTAACTGTTCTAATGCATCTGTATGGGCAGGATTAAAGTCTAACGCAGCCAAGTACGCTTTTTCGGCTAGTGCATAATTTCCTCGTGAGGAATGTATTTGGCCGATAGTAAATAGCGTTTTGTCATGGAACTCTTTGTCAGCAAAGGATAGAGAACGTATATATTCATATAATGCCAAGTCTATGTTGTTATCTCGCAGAGCAATATCACCACGCATGATGGCTTCTTTCTCATTAAGAGGTGGATCATCACTGATTAAACTATCGATTGGTTTACCGGAATACAGCTCGGCGTCAAACTGGTTTGTTGGCACATCTGAAGAGGCGCACCCTAACAATAATATTGGCAACAGTAGAATAAGAAACTTATTATTAAAAATCATAAACTTGCTCCCGGCGCACTCAGTGCGTCCATGACAATCAGTAGTCCAGGGCCAAGTGCAACAATGAAAAAACAAGGCCAAATAAATATCAGCATTGGAAATAGCATTTTAGTCGGTATTTTTGCCGCGATTTCTTCAGCAGCTTGCTGGCGCTTGTCTCGAAAATCTTCCGTATAATCACGGAGGGTTTGCGCTAAGCTCCCTCCCATACGTGAAGCATGTGAAAGCAAAGAAACTAAGCCTTCCAATTCAACCAAACCGGTTCTTTCAATGAACTGCCTCAGCGCATCGGGCATCGTCACCCCAGCTTGAATTTTGGCAAAAACAGTGTCCAATTCATCCGCGAGTTCTGGCTGAGAAACATAAAGCTCTGATGCAACACGTCCCAATGCAGCATTAAAACCAAGCCCAGATTCGGTACACACGACGAGAAGATCAAGTGCATCTGGTACGCCATTTCTGATTTTTTTCTGACGTTCTTTTTGTAGTTTACTCAGAATAAAATTGGGCGTGAAAGTGCCAAGAAAAATACAAGTCATGATAAGTAAATTATTGTAGCTACCACCAAGTGATATGTAATAAACCATAAAAGCAGCGATAATCCCGACCAAACTCGATAAAACTTTCAACGCGTAAAAAACAGATAACGCCCTTTTTTCATGGAACCCAGCATGCATCAACTTTTCTGAGTAGGTTTCGTTGTCCTTTTTATTTCCTTTGCCAATAAAAGGGCTAAGCGACTCTAACGTATTAGAAAAATCATACTGCTTCTTGCTGTTCACCCCCCGCTCTTCAGAGATCTGTTTCAGTTTCTTATCCAAAGGAGAACGAGCACCTAACACCAGAAAGCCAACCGTCAATGTGAGTAATACAGTCGTAAGTAAAATCATCACGTAAATAATCATCTGAGGGCTGAGCCCAAAACCAGTTAGCATCTGCTTCCATACTTCAATATTGAATAGTTCCATGAGTTAAATCTCTATGCTGATGATCTTCTTAATCCATAACGCCCCAATCGCTAAAAGTACAATACCGACACTGACCATCGAAACACCTCGAGGATCTTGATATAAAGGCTCGATATATTCGGGGCTGGCTATTTTTAAAGCAAAAAATAAACCAAATGGGGATAGCGTTAAAATCCAAGCTGACAAACGACTTTCAGCAGACAGTGTTTTTATTTTTCTTTCTAGCTTGAAACGCGCTCTTAGTACTTCGGATACCTTTTGAAGATTCTCGGACAAGTTGCCTCCGGTCTCTTTTTGCAGCATCACCGCACTCGAAAAAGCTAACATTGATACGGTTGGCACTCGCTCCGCCATCTGCAGAATCGCCAACCGTAAATCATAACCATAATTGAGGAGGTTATAGGTATTTTTGAACTCAACGCCAATAGGGTCTGGCAGTTCCTCGCCAACCTCATTAAAGGATTGAACCAGCGGTTGTCCTGCTTGCAATGCACGTCGGATAATATCTAAAGCCTCAGGCAGTTGTTCTTCAAACCGAGCCATTCTGTAAGTCACTCGATTTTGCACAAAAAGATAAGCGATAACCCAAACAGAAATGAATGCTATAACATGAATAAACCACAGTTGGTTCGTGATCAGTGATATCAATGAGAGCAAAACACCACACAGCAAAACCGTAGACAAGAACCGAACTAGCGTTATTTTCATCCCCGCTAACTCCAACATTCTTTTTAGCCCAGCAAAAAAAGGAATCATCGTCAGCTTGCGATCTATTGGAGATAACTCTTTGTTATAATGGTCTTTAAGTAACGATAAACTCTCTTCATCAATATTACGTTGCGTCTCTTTCAACCGACGAGATAGCTCTCTATGCTTGGCTTTTTTCCCCGCAGCCGGTAATAACAAAGCCTGCGAGATAAAAAGTACCGCGATAAATAGCAGGGCTAATGAAACACTTACATTATCCATACCCCCTCCTTAACGATGAGTCTCAGTAAAGATCTCAAACGGCAGATCGAGACCACGTTTAACCAACTTATCATGGTGTTGTGGAACGACCCCTGTCGCCGTGAAATAGCCGATAATGTTGCCGTTTTCATCAACCCCTTTACGTTGAAAACGGAAGATTTCCGACATCGTAATCACCTCGCCCTCCATACCGTTGATTTCTTGAATGCTCACCATACGGCGCTTACCATCTTCTTGTCGTTCCATCTGTACGACAAGGTGAATAGCAGAAGCAATTTGAGCTCTTAAGTTTTTAGTGGATATATTCCAACCCGCCATCGAAAACATATTCTCAACACGGCTTAAGGCATCACGAGGAGTATTGGCATGGATAGTAGCCAGTGAGCCATCATGCCCAGTATTCATGGCCGCTAACATATCAACAGCTTCGCTACCACGCACCTCCCCAACCACGATTCGATCAGGACGCATACGTAGGGTGTTTTTCACCAACTCACGCTGATTGATTTCTCCCTTTCCTTCTAAGTTAGCAGGTCGGGTTTCTAAGCGAATAACATGTGGCTGTTGAAGTTGTAATTCCGCAGAATCTTCGATGGTAATAATGCGCTGATCACGAGGAATGAACCCAGAAAAGATATTGAGTGTTGTGGTTTTTCCTGAGCCCGTCCCTCCCGAAATGAGTATATTTAATTCTCCCTTAACCGCAGCTTCCACAAACTTGGCCATTTGAGGAGAAATTGAGTCATAGTCAATTAAGTTATCCATGGTCAAACGATCAACAGCAAAACGACGGATTGATACTGAGGGGCCATCAAGTGCCAAGGGAGGGATAATCGCATTGACCCTAGAGCCGTCGATAAGTCGAGCATCAACCATCGGTGACGCTTCATCGATACGACGTCCGACTTGGCTTACGATTCGGTCAATGATATTTCTTAAATGACGATCATCAAGAAACGTATAAGGTGTTTTTTCAAGCTTACCTCTTCGCTCTACATAAACACTTTTAGGTCCATTAACTAATATATCTGACACGGTTTGATCGGCGAGCAGGGGTTCTAATGGGCCGAGACCAAAAACTTCATCCTCAATCTGCTTGATGACCCTTTTTCTTCCTTCGGCACTTAAAGCATGACGACTATCTTCTGCCATTAACTGCACGATAGCATCATGTAAATCGACCTTAGCCCGCTCTTTTTCTAAACTTGACAGTAAACCGAGATCTAAAGTTTCAAGCAGTTGTTTGTGAAAAAAATGTTTGATAGAAAGCTCTTGCTCTAGAATTTTCCGAGCCTCATCCATCTCTTTTTCTGCATTTCCATTTGAGTTTTGAGGTTGACTAGGTACCTCAGCACTGGGTAAAGGTTCAACAGAATTGGCACTTTGGGCATCATGCGAAACCTGTTCAACTTTTTTTTCAAACTCTGGATTTACATTTTTTCGTTTAAAAAACATCACAATCCCTCGTGTTTATTTTTCATCAACCCATTATGAAAACAACTTTTTCAGCCACCCTTTCTCTTCTTGTTCTGGTGGTGATAGAACGTGAGACAAATCGATGATAGAGCGAGTAATCGAACTTTTTTTTCTCGACTGAACTAACGGTTGCCCCAAGTTGGCACTCTCCAGCGCCACTTTAAAGTCATTTGGCATTAGATGTATGTTGTGGTTACCTACCGCTTGCTCAATATCTTTTAACTTAATTGAATGTCGCTTTTCATATCGGTTGACAATGACTTCTATTGAATCACTTTGTAAGCCGTATTCGAATTTCAGAGCCTTGATTAACCGGCTTGTGTTTTTGACTGACACTAAACTTTGCTGCAAAACCAAAAGCACCTTGGTTGCGGGTGATATAGCAGATGCAAACACGTGATCTAAACCTCTTGAAAGATCGATGATCACATAAGGGTAGAAACGACGTAGTATCGGAAGCAACCGGCCTATTTTCTGTGCTTGTTCAAAATCATCAGCATTATTTTCATGCTTAAAGCTTAGGACATGTAGACCAGATTCGTGTTTATTAACTAATGTTCCTAAAGACATTTCATCCAAATCATTCGAGCTATTGATCGCATCAGAAACACTATGAGCTGGCACGATGTTCAAATAATCGGGTATAACGCCAAATTGAAGATCGATGTCGAGCAAAAGAACCTCGCCAGGATGCTGACTGGCCACTTCAATAGCCGTATTCAAAGCCAGAGTGGTCGCGCCCATTCCTCCCTTAGTATTCAAGAACAGGATAAACTCACCATAATTTGAGTTCTCTAGTTTTTCAGAAGCGGTTTTTTTCAATAAGGGGAGTAAATCTGTAAGGGTTACATTGTGAGATAAAAAATCTGAGGCCCCTAAACGCAAAGCGATTTTCAAGGAGCCACTATCACTTTCGTCACCGAGTACAATGAGAGACAAATCTATCTCTTCTAAAGATAAGTCATACCCTTGTAACTCAACCATTTTTTGCGCCCAATTCCCATCGGCTTCAACAAAAATAAGCTCTGGAACATCGGAATTTTTGAGATCTTCCTCACTCATAGCAGCAAGAGAAAACGTCGTCACATGAACATTTCGGCATTTTTTTAGCTCTTGGCTCATGTGTGAATGAAAACCATCAGTACCATAGAACAACCAAACTTTTAGATTGGTTCTTAAACGCGCAATATCATTCTCGTTAGGCGTTATTTTAATTGCTTCCCCCATCGTATCTCTCCTTTATAGAATAACTTATGGACACCTGTTCCTTGTTTCGGTGTCAGCTCTTACCACACCAAGACTTTCGGCAGGTAAAATCGTTTCAAACGAGGGCGCAGCCAAATAACCATCAGCACCTAAAAAACTCAGATTATTAATAAGTTGAATTCCGTAGCCTGTTGCTCTTGCTCTCACAAATTTAATGTTACTAAATCCTGGATCAGTATCGTAACCCGATGTGATTTCACTGCCATTAATATCTAGATAGGCAACCTCTAGATTAGCATCAGTAAAACCAATAAGCGGTAGTTCAGACACGACCATGCCAGCAATATTATCTCTATCTTCAACGTAGCAAACGGTGGCGAGTCTCGCTGCTTTTCTCGTCGCTTCACTCACTATTTGCAGCGAAAATACATAAGCGCCTAATGCTAAAATGAGAAACACCAATAGAAAAATAAAACCCGATACAATTGTAAACTCGATAATGGCGATCCCTTTCATACCCGTTTTAAACCTTTTCATCACAGAACCCTCATCACTGAAGTGACACTTAAAGGAATAGCAAGACTTTCAGAGGAGAAAGGAATCGACAAAAACTGCGGTATATAGTCATAGGTAACACTCACTCGTACATAGCTATCGCTAGTCGGTGGAGAGATGGTGACATCTGCGGTGGTCAAAGTAGAGAGTATGGCCGTCCCCACGCTATTTCGGCCATAGACCACTACATTTTGTATTTCAGAAATTGGGGCAATGGTTCCACCGACAGTTCCATAGACTTCACTAACCGCGTAACGAGCACCGTTTTGTACAGACTTGGAGATAACATTGTAGTGAATCAAAATATTGCCAAACTCAAGCACCAATATAAGAAAAAACAGCAAAACCGGTGTCGCAAAGACCATCTCAATAGCGGCAAACCCACGATTTTTTTGATTAAAACGTTTCATAATCAGGACTCCCCACTATTCGGGTCCTTATACAAAACAATCTTATAAGTCCCTTCCGTGGTTGATTCTGTGCTACCGGATCCGCTCGCGACACTGCAGGAATGAATAAATTCACCAAATACCGCGGGAGTTCCAGAGTTGTTGGTCGGTGCTTTTTGCAATAAAAAGAAGCAGCCAATCTTGTTCACGGTAAAATCCGTCGCACCGCCACTTTTTCCAGAGCAGTCCAGCATTGGAATGGATAAAATACGACGCCAAGCCACGCCATTAGAAGCACAACCAGAACCATTGTTGGCAATACACGCATTGGTATCTGACTCGTATTGAGCATAGCTATAACTGCCATCTGAATCGATCTCACCAGTATTAGCATCAATCGTTATTTCATCCGTAGGTTCAGTTATCACATAATCTGAAGGGTAATCGGACGCTGACAAGCCACCGCCATAATCACCAAAACGAGTATTCAAACCATCACCAGTAGGGCCAACCGTACCACCGGGTTTCGTCGTCACATCTTCACCGATTTGAACTGGCTGATCATAGCTACCTCCTAAGCCTTCTTTGACCGTTTTACCACCAGAGCCAAAATCGAGTAAGTGATAGTTACCATTCCCCATTTCAGATAAGCTACTGTCTCCCACCTTCAAGGCATGTACCGTCCCGACTTCATAACCAAAAACATTCGTTATTGCTTCACCGGTTTCATCATGGAAGCCATCTTCATTGATATCATTATCCGACGAGCCATCACCAATACAGACACCAATAGGTACAACATTATTCACAACAACCTGCCCAGAACTTGGCCCTGCAACCGCACTGGCTGACACCGCTTTTTCCAAACCAAACATTTGGATAAAAAACTCATCCATATCTAATGAGTCCACTCGAACACGCACATAGACATCATCATCAACACCAAAAGTGGCGGTTCCAGTAAAGTCTTGAGGGTTGTTCGAATAATCAATATTTATCGATGCGGTACTAAAATCAAACTCATGATTCCCGGTTGAAGCTGCCATCGCATTTAATGCGGCTTCTATTTCAGCGTCTACGGCGTCTTTATCTTTACTGTTATCCAAAATGGTCGCAGCAGCCAATGCCGCTGAATCGACGGCGTTTTGTAAGCGTGTTTTGTTTACAACCATATGGTTGATATCCACCGCTAACGCTGAGACGACTAAAAAGACCAACAAGGCAGCAGTAATCATGATCACCACTAATCCTTTCTGTTTTTTCGGACTTTGTGATACTCGATACAACATATGAGTACCTCCAGATTTAATTAAACTCTTCTAAGATCTGGCTACTGCTTCCGGACAGATCGTTTTCACCTCTGCCGACATATCTATCGTAACCAGTCTGCATCCGCTCCCCTGTACCATCCGGCACGACGAGTAAATTCTCTTGGGTCGCATTAGGGTTATACGTTTGCTCTGTTTTTACCTGCACAACCGAATACCCTAAACGAGCATCATTCGCACAGCCAACTAACATCATCACGAGAAAGACCATCATTATTCTAATCATATCTATCTCCTTATAAATCATGTCCAAATGAGCCTTCACTACCACCCTCGGTCGAAGGGATATCTTGTTGAGCTTGAGACTCGTCTGAATTCGAACTCGACGGTTCAGCAATGTAAGCACTTCTACCTAACAAGTAATATTCCAAGTCATTCGGATTCACGAAAGCATCCGTCGGTAACGTCACTTTGTTTCTATCGATAGGCTTTGCTAACCTTGGCGTCACTAAAATCACCAATTCAGTCTCACCTGATACGTACTCTTGACTATTAAAAAGCTGGCCTAAAATGGGGATATCACCGACACCCGGCATTTTATTACTGATATCTCGAACGTTTTCGCTCAATAAACCGGCTATACCAATGGTTTGCCCATCAGCAAGCTCAAGCGTAGAAGAAGTACTTCGACGTGTAATCGGCGGGATAAAATAGGTCGCATTCGTTGAACCCGGGTCGATAGTCAACGAGCTGCTATTGGCAATTTCACTCACATCTACCGCCAAATTGAGGTTGATTTTTTTGTCGCTAAGTACGGTTGGTATAAATTTAAGGCCAACCCCATACTCTTTGTATTCAATCGTAATACCATCTTCATCGGGCACAGGAATCGGAAACTCACCACCCGCTAAAAACTCAGCCTTAGACCCACTTAATGCGGTTAGATTCGGTTCCGCTAATACTTTCGCGACGCCATTTTGTTTTGCGACATCCAACGCAAAAGTAAATAGGGTATTACTATCAATAAATGATCCTAAAATGCCGTAGTCCGTCGATGTCGGTATATTGAAAATAGGCGTCGCTCCTAATACTCCGGCTGGTACGGAGGATGCTCCCCAAGAGAAGTCAGACCCACTGGTTTGGAAGAAGTGAAAATTGGCATCAAACTTTCTCACTAAGCTTCTTTGAACCTCAGCAACGGTAACTTCTAACATCACCTGTTGCGCACCACCAATCGACATCAAATTAATCACGCCCGTGGCTGCGGCCTGTTCGCTACCGCTTTCATTCGATTCATCCGCCGTTTGACCCGAAGAATACGTTTCAGCGATTCTCATCGCTACATTCATTTGTTGTTGATTACTCACTTGACCACTCAATAACAGACGATTTTGCGCGCTATGTACCTCTATCGTTTCATCCGGTAAGAACTCATATAATTTAGCTTTTAAGCTGTTGATATCATGAGTCACTTCTATATTTATTGATTCAATCAACTGACCTCTTGAATCCCAGGCCATTAAATTCGTCGCGCCTAAGGCCTTACCAATTAAAAATAACTCATTGGATTTCAACATCACAATGTCAAGCACGTCCGGATCGCCAAGCGATACTCTGCTGGCTTTTCCGGACAAAAGCACATGCGTTGATTTATGATGAGGGACCGTCACGGTTTTACCCGTTTGCAAAGCCGCTAAGCTTAACGAACTAAAAAAAATCAGGCTCAAAATACACGTTATTATTATTTTCATACCTCACCTCAATCCTTGACGCGAACACTGGATGCTTGTGTGCCTTTGATGATGGTTACACTCGGTCTAGGTACGTACCGACGAACAACCTTCTTCTCAATTTCGTGAGGGTTTCTCAAAGTAAGCTGAATGCTGCCTTTACTCTTCGCTGTTAATAATTTCTCAGCATCTTGAGGGGAAACCTCTAACGTTACCGCTCGTACGATAATCGGGCTGTTTTCTTTGGTTTTGGCGGTTTGGTCTACGGCAAGCACTTTAATATTTTTCAGCACGGTACGAGTGGTTGCAGAATTTTTGCTGTAGGACACCGTATTAAGAATATCGACCTTATTACCGGGTAATAGAAAGCCAGCCACACCAATCACGTCATCAACTCGTATTGTGACTGCACGTCTATTTTCAGGTATCAGCGCCGCTAACGTCGCTCCCTCTCCTGAAATCGTGAAACGCATTTTATGAAGCACTTCGCCTTCATAAACCGTATTCGCTGCGATCTGACCGACGACTTCTGACGCATCGGAGTAATTGTTTTCATTAATCCAATTTACTTCCATCAGTTTGGTGGTTAAAAACTGCGGCTCAATAACGGTTCCGGCTTCAATGTCTTGGGAAGCGACCACAATGGGATGACGCTCCACGGTCTCAACCTCAACGGTGGGTTGAACTTGGTTGTCCATCCACTGCTTAGCAAAAAATACAGCCGCTAAACCAAAGACGACGGACAGTAAAAACAGTAGGAAAACTTGACTCTTATTCATTATTTTCGTCCTCGATTCCATCAGAGGTAAAATAGACTTCCC
The DNA here is from genome assembly GCF_050337445.1 of Vibrio minamisatsumaniensis. Taxonomy (NCBI): domain Bacteria; kingdom Pseudomonadati; phylum Pseudomonadota; class Gammaproteobacteria; order Vibrionales; family Vibrionaceae; genus Vibrio; species Vibrio minamisatsumaniensis. Next base: position 10,497 of record NZ_JAKJSY010000002.1, read on the forward strand.
ATGCCATGGAAAGAATATCGAATGTAATAACAGGTGGGAGCTGTTCAAACGAGAGAATATCTTTGCTAATACCAACGAGGTCTTTCGGTAAACAAGGGAAATGTGGCACCTTATAAAGTGTGTGCATTTGAGATAAACGCTCAAAGAATCCGTCTTGAAGTTCGAGCTCTTTCTCTGCGACAACGCTCATCCATAAAGCTTCATAATCTCTTGGGTTAAGAGGCTTAAATTCAATCTTGTAACCCAATCGACGTAGAAATGCAGGATCGCTTATTTTCTTCGGATTCAAGTTAGTAGAGAAGGCGAGTGTTAGCACAAACGGCATCGTGATTTGTTGGCCGTTCGGTAATGATAAATAGTCAAAGGCATATTCCATCGGAACAATCCAACGGTTGAGCAAAGTATCAACGGGCATTGGTTGACGGCCAAGGTCATCAATAACAAAAATCCCATTGTTTGCCATCATTTGTACTGGAGCTAGCCAGACACGGCTATTCTCTGAATGATTGACTTCAAGCATATCCATGGTGAGCTCTCCACCAACCTGAATATTGGGTCTTTCACAATTAAGCCAACGCTTATCGTATTGATCTTTAAGAGAGATAACTTTATCACTACCATTACTGTCCAACGACTTGTGATGTTGTGCAGAGAACACCTTGATAATGTTACCTAATGCATAGACAGCATAAGGAATAAACACTGAGGTGTGCAAAGCATTCACAATACGACTCGCGACAAATGTTTTCCCTGTTCCGGCATGTCCATATAACAACAAAGCACGTCCAGAATTGATGGCCGGTCCCAGCACTGAAATCATTTTGTCGACACCATAGACATCACTCAGTGCAGCTTCGACATGTGGCCGAGTCACTAATTCGGCTCTTAAGTCTTGCTGCTTAACCACATCACTGTATTGAGCAAGTGAAACAGGGGCTGGCCCTAAGTAAGCATCGCGTTTGAAAGCAAGATCCGCTTCTTCAAGTCCTTTCTCAGAAAGGGAGTAACGAACATGACTATGAGAGACGGATGAGAGCGTAAGATCGGAAGTCGGTTGAAACACCTCAATGAACGATTTTTGCCTTAAAACAGCCAGTGCACTTTCCACAATATGGGTAACAACACATAAATAATTAGAAAGTTCCAACACATCCGATTTAGGGTAAGCAGACAGGTGTTTGAGTACGAGATTTTCAATCACAACTTCAGGAATACCTAACATATCAAGAGATGTAGGAACAGTAGGCGCTGAAATTTGAGGCGTTAACGTTGTTGGAGCAGCTCGTCCTATAATAACCATATATTATTCCTCTCCACAAAACGAACCAACAACAGGTCTAAGTAAAATAGCTATACATCGCTAGCCCGATAACAACTGAGGGGGCAAAAGGCATCGTCACCTTATTTGAATATCTAGCGTGCAAACGAGAATTTTCATCTAAAACTGGCGCGACTCCACCAAGCACAATCAACTTATTTTCAAAATATCCTTTGACACTAAGACTGTTCGAGTTGGCATAGTTATAGAGCAGGTAGAAAGCCCCGATCACTCCAGAAGCAAGTAAGATAAAATACGACGCATCCAGTAATTGTCCCCAACCAAGATACATCCCTACAACGCCTAATAACTTCGCATCACCAGCGGACATCGCTCTCATAAAATACAAAAACAGCCCAAAAACCAAAAGCACCACAAAGCCAGCTAAGGACATAACAAAAACATCGAAGGTATAATTGCTGTCAAACATTGATAAAAAGTAAACAAACAAAAAGAGAATCAATATTTTGTTTGGTATACGATGTTTCTCAACATCGTATACCGAAACTGCAATTAGTAATGCCCAAAAAGCGGAAGGCTCATTAATCATAAACTCTATTTATACACTCGATATAATGCTCTGAAACTTACTAAGTAAGGCAATTGCCATTCCAGAAAAAACGAATCCAACAGCAAGAACCAGTGAAGCAGCGCCAATCACATACTCAACCGTCGTTAACCCCGATTGTCTTTTCAATCTGTTGTTATTCATAACTTGAACCACTAACCAACATTGGCAACAATAGCATTTAGTTTATTTGCTAGAGTACTACCTAAGCCAGAAAATACCGTTGTTAAGCCTAACACCAATAATGCTGCACCGATTACATATTCGATCACAGTCAACCCTTCTTCATCTTTCATGAATTCTTTACAATTATTCAAAAACTTATCCATGAGAACCTCTCCTTGATTTACGTATCAGGCTTTGTTTACCTGTAAACTAAATCTAGAGGTGAGCGATATATTAGGTTAGGATTTTCTTGCCATTTACTTGCACTTTTCTGTGGTACTTCTAATCTAATTATTATGCATCGTAATTTGTCTATTTTTAAATCCACTGTTGAATATGAAATAGAGTTGGTATTTATATGAAAATAGTAACACCTTTATTGTCAGATAAAGAGAGTGAATTTAATGCTGTTATTATCAATAAAATAAGGCACTACTTCCCTATAGAGAATTATAAGCAAGATATATCTATAATCAGTAACTTAGATGTCAGACTGGTATTTTTCATATTAAATAGAACGGATAAACTTCAACTACTTACAATGGCATTATCTATTTGTGAAAATTTTAACAAGAGAATAATCATCATTTGCTCAGACCCGTTACCTAATATCGTTCGACATCATAAGAATATATTTTTTATTATCGAAATAAACAGTAATCATCTGACCAGTACATTCGAAGAACTTAAGCGCAAAACACAGCATATCTTCGACCCTCACTTTGATTTCGACAGAGACATAAATAACAATAATCAACTGCCTACTAAATGGTTTACTTCTGAGGTGGTTAACTATGTTTTGGATAACATCAACAAAAAGGTTAGAGAAACGGAGATCGCGGAGAAATGTTACTGCTCAACAACCTACTTTTCCAAAAAATTTCACCTACACTTTGGAGTAAGCTTTAGAGATTATGTTTGTGATAAACGAATCCAGTTGGCTAAGAAGCTAATTGAAGCGGATACTGAATCAAAAATAGCGGTAATTGCTTATCAATGTGGACACAAGGACGTGTCGTACTTTTCGAGAATATTTAAAAAAAAGACAGGAGTAACCCCCGCAAGCTACAGACGAGCCTGCATAGATAACAGAAAACGCTAATTTTACTCCCTAAAAGAAAAAATCATGGTACATTTAACATGAAATTAACAAAAATAACTTAGCGAAAAACATGGAGTTAGACAATGATTCAGCCTAACGAGTTTAGCCAAGAACACGCAACAGCTCTCTCTACACCCAGTGATATGATTTTAAGATGGGCAAAAGAACGCCCTAACGAAGTCTATTTAAAACAAATTATTAATCGCCAGTTTGTCGAATTCACTTATAAAGAAGTCGCCGACAAAGCTCTAAAACTGGCGGCAGCATTAGAAGGATTAGGAGCACAACCTGGCGATCGAATCGCTTTGGTGTCCAAAAACTGTGCAGAGTGGTTTATCTCTGATCTTGCGATGATGTTAGGAGATTTTGTCAGCGTCCCAATCTTTCCAACAGCGGGGGCAGACACTATTCAATACTGTATTGAGCACAGTGAAAGTAAAATTGTGATTGCAGGTAAACTTGACGATCCCGTAGCAACCCAAAAAGTACTTGATGAGAACCCGAGTTTAATCAGTATCTCGTTACCTTATGATAGCGCTGCAAACTGCCAATATACGTTTGAAGAACTCATCGCGACACATGAGCCCTCAACGAAGCACCCTCATCATTACGATGATAAACTCATGTCGCTTGTCTACACATCGGGCACGTCTGGACTACCGAAAGGGGCAATGCTCACATACGGAGCCTTTACGTGGTCAGTTCAACGACTCATCGATCATATTGGAATCCAACCCGGTGATCGCCTGTTCTCTTATCTACCACTTGCTCATATTACAGAGCGAGTTTACATCTTCGGCTCTTCCGTTATGGGAGGGGTCGTTACCGCTTTCCCTGAATCTTTAGATACGTTCATTGATGACGTGAAAATGCATCGACCAACCCTATTTATTTCAGTTCCTCGTTTATGGACCCTATTTCAACAACGAATCCAAGATAAATTACCGCAGAAGAGACTGAATTTCTTACTCAAGATCCCAGTCATTAATAGCATCATTAAGAAAAAACTGGCCGATGGTCTCGGGTTAGATAAGGCTCGAGTTCTGGGTTGTGGCTCTGCACCGGTCTCTCCGGCTCTACTCGCATGGTATGAGAGTGTTGGCCTGCATATCACAGAAGCATGGGGGATGACGGAGTCGTTTGCTTACAGCACCCTCAACTACCCATTTAGAGCCGATAAAATTGGTACTGTTGGTAATGCAGGTCCGGGAATTGAGCTCAAGATAGCCGCAGACGAAGAGATATTGGTTCGAAGTAAGGGGCTATTCTCTGGCTACTATAAAAATGACATTGCAACTCAAGAATCTTTTGATTCAGAGGGTTGGCTACATACTGGTGATATCGGTGATATTGATAATGAAGGTTACCTAACCATTCGCGGGCGTAAAAAAGACACCTTTAAAACCGCTAAAGGTAAGTTTGTGGCTCCCGTTCCAATCGAGAACAAACTCTTTGAATACAGCCGCGTAGAGATGATGTGTCTGATTGGCCTAGGTTTACCCGCCCCGATCTTACTTGTCGTTCCTCATGACTTTCCTAATTTTGATCGAACTCGATATGAAAAGACAAGTCAGCGAGTTATCGAGAAAATTAACCGACAGCTTGCCTCTCATGAAAAGATAAAGGGTGTACTGATGATTAAGGACCCGTGGAGCATTGAGAATGGTGTATTAACACCTACTCTCAAAATAAAACGACATATCCTTGAACAGAAATACCATGAAATTGGGCATAACTGGCCCAAAGACAAGCTCGTCGTTTGGGAGGAGTAATCTGAATAGAGAAGGAGCCCTGTGGCTCCTTTTTTGTAAGTTCAACTTATAGATATTTAGTGTAATCAGCTGCATCATCGCTCCCATTGTCCAAACCGATGTCCCCCCTCATTTGATAGCTCAGCGACTCCAAACTAATAACCTGTCTCGATTTAACCAGCTTACTTGCCTTGGTTTTAAGCATCTGATTAACAAGTCTGCTGGCCCAACAGTGTATTGCTTTCATTTTCTCTCTCTTGTATTCCTTGTTTATTTATCGCTATTATGGAAATAACAGGTTCGATAAGCGAACAACCATTGTTAACAAGGACTATAAGCTGAGATTATGGACAATAGACGGTTCTGTCGCAAACTTTGAGTCATTAAGTTAAGATTTGTTTCATTTCTATTCATGAGACTGATTCTTAATGTTTAAAGGCTGCCACTTCCCCTCTGAAGTTATTCTCGAAACCGTACGTTATTATCTCGCCTATAAACTCAGTTATCGTGAAATTGAAGAGATTCAATTAGAGCGCGGAGTCGTTGTGGATCACGCCACGATTAATCGTTGGGTTATCAAATTTACGCCAGTATTAGAGCACTGAGCGAGGCGTAGAAAGAAGCCCGTATCTGACTCGTGGCGAATGGATGAAACCTACATCAAAGTAAAAGGTAAGTGGGTCTACTACTATCGAGCGGTCGATAAGTTTGGAAACGTGGTCGATTATTATCTTAGCCCGAACCGTGATGAGGCAGCGGCTAAAGCCTTTCTGAATAAGGCCATCGCCCAAAATGGTTTACCAAGCAAAATTGTCATCGATGGAAGTAAGAGTAATACCAATCCGGAAAATTAACTGATCAGGTCAATCTAATCCCTTGTACACATTTTTGTGACGCGATCTTTGCACTCAAGAAATCCATTCCAAGCGCTACAAATCTTGGAAACAATGTCCTCATAGTTTTCGAAGCTTTGGTTCGCTAAGTAGTGTTGTCGTAGCCAACTCCATACTTGCTCTATCGGGTTAAGTTCAGGTGAGTATGGTGGCAATTTAATGATACTGACATTATCAAATGGGTGAGCAATATCATCGGTATGCCATCCTGCGCCATCCATAATTACCACTGAATGACGGTCTTTTTCTGTGACTTTAGATATCTGCTCTAGATGATTTATCATGATGTCTTTGTTAACCCAAGGGACGACCATTGCTTCACCAATCCCTCTCGATGGGCACACTGAGCCAAACAAATAAGCGTATTCAAATTGCTGTTGTTTTACAACACGAGGCCTTGTTCCACGAGTTGGCCAAATCGAGCTTCGTCTTGAAACCAAACATCAACACTCTCTAGCCCAATATGGCCGGGGATCTTAAGGATCGTTTCGATTTGGAATTTTTTTAAAATCGTCTTGTATTTGCTGTGATTGTTTAGGGTGTTTGGAGCGAGAGGTTATCCAAGAAAACCCCATGTGGTCGAGGAGATAATAGATGGAATTAGGGTGGTAGTGCTTGTCAAAGTGTTTAACGATGTAGTCATGTATATCGCTTCCGACAAGGCGGCCACCAGAAGGTGACTCAGCTTCTTTCTTTATGAAGGCACTGAGTTGAGCCCGCTGCTCATCGGAGAGGTATGCAGGTCTGCCAGTACGAGGTTTTTCTTGAAGCCCTTCCAATCCATCTTCAAGAAATATTTGAACCCATTTGTTTACACTGGTTCGACTGACTTTAAGGTATTTGGCAATTTGAGTGCGCGAGTGACCTTCTTTGAAGTGGGCAGTGCTAGCAAACGAACCTTCATTTGAATGGTTTTTTGTTGGCTTGCTAGCTTTTTAAAATCTGTATTATTAAGGCTGTTCATAGCGATTTTCTGCAAGAGTTCGATGGCCTCAATTAGATCATATTTTTACTTTAATTGGTATAACTACGCGGCCATTGATTCTATGAATATTCAGCTATGGTTGACGGGTTACTTTATGCTCTCACTGGTAGAGATATTAGACATTAAATATCTGAACAATATCGTTGAGCAGAGTCACCGTTGGGTGAAGCAGAAAACGCGTCAAGCGCTGGGTTGGAAATCAATGGAAGGAGCCTTGGCAAGTTTGCACGGACGAGAAATGTGGACGATGTTGAAACAAGACCAGATAGATGTTGAAGGGCAGACGGCCTTTGAGCTATTCTACGCACTCGCAGTATAATTGTATCTGTAGTATGGGTCTATCACGCCTCTAACTATATTTGCGACAGAACCCTTTCACGTGCTATTTTTAAAGAGGTATTAGGATAAGTACCCAGCGTCAGGTTGATACGCTTAGCGAGTACAGGGTGGGTATAGTTGAGAAGCCAGGTCTTAGTACCGTTCGTTTTAACACGAAGGCGTAAACCGTTACCGTCAGACAAGATGTATTCCTTGCCTTTCGGTTTTGCATTTTTGATTTGAGTTTCTGTCAGAGGTTTGACTTGTTTTGCCATGATGGTACACCGTTAAATTGAACACAGTGACAATGTACCCAATGGTGTACCGTCCAAACCACGTGACCCAGCGATGCTATTCGTCATAAAGCGACGCATAGACCTAGATAACACGGGATTTCAGGCAAAAAAAAAGACGTCCTAAGACGTCTTTCTTCAATGGTTTGGCGGAGTGGACGGGACTCGAACCCGCGACCCCCGGCGTGACAGGCCGGTATTCTAACCAACTGAACTACCACTCCGCAGTGTCTATTCAGCTTAAAGCAATTTGAGCCTGACGATGTCCTACTCTCACATGGGGACGCCCCACACTACCATCGGCGCTATTGTGTTTCACTTCTGAGTTCGGCATGGAATCAGGTGGGTCCACAATGCTATGGTCGTCAAACAAATTCGGTTGTTAACTTGATGAATCAAATCAACTAAATAGTGGTGCTGATACCCAGACTCGAACTGGGGACCTCACCCTTACCAAGGGTGCGCTCTACCGGGCTGAGCTATATCAGCAATTCAAAAACCGTTTAAAAACGATTTTGAAAACTTTTTGTCTTCTCTTTTCAAAAAAGTGAAAATAAATTTGGAGCCTGGCGATGTCCTACTCTCACATGGGGAAGCCCCACACTACCATCGGCGCTATTGTGTTTCACTTCTGAGTTCGACATGGAATCAGGTGGGTCCACAATGCTATGGTCGCCAAGCAAATTTTGCTTTTACTTTCAGTTTTTTAAAAACTGAAGGCAAAATAATCTGGAAAACTGATTTAAAAGTCTATCTCTTCAAACGCATTCAAGGTCTGGTCTTTCTTTGAGCCCACAAAACCCCTTGGGTG
>NZ_JAKJSY010000003.1:0-31868 GCF_050337445.1 Vibrio minamisatsumaniensis
AGTTTATTGAGTGTTCTTGTCCAATAATGTGCACCACCACACGCTTCAACGCCTATACGCATGAGTGGAATATTTGCTATTGTAGTCAGTAGTTTAGAGCGAGTTACCGACTTATGAAGTATGACCTTACCATTTTTGTCTACGGCATGAAGACTGAAGTGGTTTTTAGCTAGGTCGATACCGCAGAAATAAGAAAAATCAGACATGGTGCCTCCGGTGCAATTAAGTACCACATAAGTGTGGCAGATCCTCGGAAGGGGGGAATCCATGTCATTCGTTAGCACACAGGTTCAAAGTTCGTGATAAAGGAAGAGGTAAATGTCTAAGGATGAAATGCTTCTACATTGTGGAAACTGTAACCAGAAGACTGGTCATAGAAGACTAAGTGCATCTGAAGTCGAAGCACTGCAGCGAGTAAAAAATAGTACCAAGTCTCGAATTCTCAATATCGTTTTTGGTGTTCTATTGGGCTCAAGTAAATCAGAATCGCAGGTTAGCTATTTCAGGTGTAAGGTCTGTAATGCGGAGCATGATAGCAATGAAGGTATGCCTAACGGTTGGAATTAGTTAATGCGTAACCTTATGTGGTCACAAACGCTTGGCATTTTGAATCAGCAGGATTAAAAATAACTTATTTAACAAAGTATTATATCGTTTTTTAGGCGGCTGTATTATATGGTAATATTTAGACCTAATGCTTATAAGGATACTATCGTGAAAAAATTATTGGTTCTAGGTTTGATTGCTACTCTAGCGGGTTGTGCTGACTCCCATCATTTAAATATGTCTAATACCGAAGTAGTTAATAAAATATCAGTAAGTTCATCTGTTTATGTCGCATTATCAGAGGATGGACGTTATGGCGAGAAAGACTATAAAGGTTCAGGAGCATTATTAAGTAATGTTATTAAGTCGGGCTTACTGACTAAAATGAACGATGTCACGGTTGCTAACGACGCTGGCTCATTGAAAGAATCGATTAAGCTTGCTGAAAGCAATGGTTCAGATTATTTGTTTTACCCAACAATTATGCATTGGGAAGATCGAGCAACGGAATGGTCGGGTAAAGCTGATAAAGTTAAAGTGAAAATTGTGACTTGGGATATTAAACATAATGTTGAACTAAGCTCGGTGATTATTGATGGCTCAAGCGGGCTTGCAACATTGGGTGGCGATCATCCACAAGACTTATTGCCTGAGCCTGTTAACGCGTATATTGATACTCTTTTTGCAGCACCAGTTCAAAATTAAGTACACGCTAAAACAAATGCATCAACACGATTGGCTACATTTGGCATTCTAGTTACTGCAGTAAGTGGTCATTTTGATCTTGATCTGCATGGTAGAAAAAACGTGTTATGCCGGCATTAAATGCTTTCAGATTTGCGTGAAAACCTCAGTATATGACCTTTAAATTTTTGTTCTAGATAATCAGTATTGTCAGGTCTGATGTGATCACTCGTAAATCCAAATTCACTCATTTTCGAGCTCAGTTTATTTTTACGTCCTCGGTCTGGGTCAACAAGAATAATATCGCATGTCTGATTAGCATGGTTTTGAATGAACTGAGCTAACAATGAGATGTGTTGGTCCTCATATAAAAGGTCGCTACCAATAATTAAGTCAAAAAGGCCGAGCTGACAGTTCGTATCTGCCCAGTCGACACGTTCGAAAGCAATTTTTTTTCGATTATTCAGTTGAGTATTTCTGTCTAGGAAGGTTTTTACTTCGGGATGATAATCAGTGGCAGTGATATTTGCCATTTGCTCATTTAGAAGTAAGCTTGATAGCCCAATGCCGCAACCGACTTCAAGAATTCGTTTGTTATGAGTGTCTAAGTTAAGTACGTGGTGGGCTAGAACTAAACTGGATGGCCAAACCACCCCGAAAATCGGCCATGAAGCAGAAGAAATGCCTAAGTTTTTTGCCGTGTTTTTAGGGTCGCTAAACTGTTGTTTATCTCGTAAAGTGCATAAATGTATATCATTGTTTCCAATGACAATTGTTTGGTAGCAAATGCGAAGTTTGGTAGTCATAATGGTTCTTGGTTAGATAGCAAAGCTAAGCCAAATACTAATAATCCATAGATGACGAAACAAAAAGTATGCTCAGAATAGAGTAAATTGAGCTTAGTGCAAGGTATTTAATCCGTGTTTGAGGTTGATTGCCAATGCTTGGCATTTCAGCTTAAGTGTCGATGATGTGTTGGGGGCGAGCGTTGCTCATACCGTTACAGGGCGTAATGGGCTTGGAGGTAAAATGAACGATATTTTAGAGTTAGTAGTAGAAGAACTGAAAGAAAAATATGCTCCCCATACGATTATCCTTTATGGTTCTTATGCTCGAAATGAAGCAACAGAGACAAGTGATATCGATATTGCCTGTATTTGGGACAACCCGGAAGAACATAAAGATGCGAGATTGTTTCACGGTACATTTCTTGATGTGTGGATTTATCCCACTGCATTTCTTGATACCATTCCAGAGGCATCGTTAAGGTTTGGAGACGGGAAAGTCATCCATGATGCTCGCGGTTTAGGCGAGAGCTACCTTACCAGAGTTAAGCAAAAGCTTGCCGGCGGTAAGGAACCAATGTCTGACGTAAATAGAGTACATATTCAAGAGTGGGTGACTAAAATGCTTGAGCGAGCAAGTGATGGTAATTTAGACGGAAATTATCGTCGAACTTGGCTTCAATACGAATTATTGGAGTTATATTTTGAGGTTCGTGGCATGTGGTTTTTGGGATCCAAGAAGAGTTTTAATTATTTACAGACGCATGATGAAGCCGTTTACCGTCTTTTTGAGCAAGTTTACAAAGATCCATTAAATCTTAACTTATTGAGAAAATTAGCCAAACAAGTCGTCCGTAACTAACAAGAGACTATGGCGGCAATGATTAATTTTTGAGGCTCTATTTATCCTACATCGAATGGTCTCTTGGCATTGAATTTAAGGTCACAAACTAAGCCACTCATAACGCGAGTTTTTGCTATATAGCTGGGTCAGTTTGAGGTGAGCATGTTCGGTATAATGTGCGATGAGAGCTGCGTCGTAATGATTGAATTAATCCTATTTACGATGATCGGTAATCTCCGTTTGCCGAGTGTTTCTCGTTTTAAGGCATTAATGTTCAGTATAATTGCATCGTAGTTCACTTAATTATGCCGTTATTGGGGAATGGAGGGAAAATGATATCAATGGATGATTTTGAAATTGGAAATACTGCCTTTCGATACAAGCGCGATGAATTTCCTTTATCGAAAATAAAAAACGCGAGAGTTAAATTGAATACTGTGAAGGATCATGCTTTAAAGCTGTTTTTAATGGGGGCTATTGTATCAAGCGTTGTATGGGTTATCTGTCCCGAAGGTTTTGGGATTGTTACAGCACCGATAGCCTTCATTTTAGGCGTAGTGTTCACTATATTCACTATTAAAAAGTATGAGCTTCAGGTCGAGTTTGAGCATATTGATGAAACGGGTTTGCAATGGGTTTCTGTTGTAGGTTCCAGTAAACCAGAGTCAAAAACGATATTTGAAAAACAAGTCAATGCAGTTAAGCGAGCTATTACCGGATAAAGTTTTCAAGACAGACTCGCTAACGTTCGACGTTTTTGGTTTGGTTTGGTTTGGTTGGATTTTGTGAGCAAGATAGCAAGCTTTCAGTAGGGTGGCGTTGCTCACTATTTAATAGAGCGTTAGTTGTTATGAGGTACAAATGAAATTCTTAATCGCTATAAGTCTTGCTATATTACTCAATGCATGTGCCACAACACCTCAAAAACTTCGTAATTCAGCCCCTGTTTTCGAGTCGACGGGTATGAGAGAGGCCTCTGTTTTAGCTGGCTGCATTACCGAAAAATGGGAGAATGTAGATTACTTCCTTTACAGCCCGATTGTAAACTCGCGAACGTTACCCTCAGGTTATGAAGTCACACAATATCTGGATGGCGTATTGGTTCACTTGGCTGATATAGAACAGATTTCGAAGGGAAGTCAGGTGACAGTCTATACTGAGTCGTTAAATCTTGGGGAGAACTCTGCAGTTAAAGCTGTGGGGATCTGTGAACAATAAAACTAAATTACTCAAGAATCACGCCTTGAAGAGCAACACGGACAAAGTAGGATTCATTACCGTTAAATTAAACTTACTCATTTAGTAGGATATAACCCATACATTAATACGATTAATAAATTCGTCATTGCAGATTATCTTTGGATTTTCTCATATTAACTGGTAACTTTGGACTTAATCTGTGTAGTAGTCAACGAGTTATGCAGGGGTTATGTGTCGAGTTCAATTAGTGTTTTGGAGTAGAAATGAACAATGAGCTTATCGGGATTGTACTTATCATTGCAGGTATTTTTCTAGCATTTTGGGGATACAATATTTACGATTCTGCTGAATCTCAATTGACACGTGCATTCAGTGGTCATTCACCAATCGAGGCATGGTTAGGAATGGTTGGCGGTATAGTCGCAATTATAATTGGTATCAAAAGAGTTAAATAATGATTACTTCGTAGCGAGTAACTAACTCTAGCAAACTGTATAGCGTCAATTACTTAATTTTGGCGCTGTTTATCCCACATAGTTCTCCCTCTCGCGATTGCATTTAGTAAAAATCCCCATCAACAACGTTAATGGAGATTTTTTATTAATAGACTGTTCAAGTTATCTTATATGAACGGTACTAGCATGTTTATTCAGGGATTTTAATATGCCCTAAGTTCATCACTATTTCGCTAAAAGCTCTTTCGCTGTATTGACAACATTTTCAGTCGTGAAGCCAAACATCTTGAACAGTTCGCCTGCTGGTGCAGATTCGCCGAACGTTGTCATACCGATGATCTTGCCACCAAAACCAACGTACTTGTACCAGAAGTCAGCGATGCCCGCTTCAACAGCGATACGTGCCGTTACGTCTGATGGAAGTACAGATTCACGGTACTGTGCGTCTTGCTTGTCGAACGCATCAGTGGCAGGCATAGAGACTACGCGTACTGCTTTACCTTCAGCGGTGAGTTGTGCAGCGGCATCAACCGCAAGCTCAACTTCAGAACCGGTTGCAATGATGATTAGCTCTGGCTTACCAGCACAATCTTTCAGTATGTAACCACCCTTAGCGATGTTAGCTACTTGCTCAGCGTCACGATCTTGTTGTGCAAGGTTTTGACGAGAGAAGATAAGTGCAGAAGGACCCTCTTTACGTTCGATTGCCAGTTTCCAAGCCACGGCAGACTCAACTTGGTCACATGGGCGCCATGTGCTCATGTTTGGAGTCAAACGTAGAGAAGCGATCTGCTCCACCGGTTGGTGAGTCGGACCATCTTCGCCTAGGCCGATAGAATCGTGTGTGTAAACTTGGATGTTCTGAACTTTCATCAGAGCCGCCATACGCATTGCGTTACGTGCGTATTCCATGAACATTAGGAACGTTGCGCCGTAAGGTACGAAACCACCGTGCAGAGCGATACCGTTCATGATCGCTGTCATACCGAATTCACGTACACCGTAGTGGATGTAGTTACCAGAGAAGTCAGTTGCTTCAAGCGACTTAGAACCCGACCACATAGTCAGGTTAGAAGGTGCAAGGTCAGCAGAGCCGCCCATGAATTCCGGTAGCATAGCACCGAACGCTTCTAGTGCATTTTGAGAAGCTTTACGTGAAGCGATGTTTGCTGGGTTAGCTTGAAGATCAGCAATGATTGCGTTTGCTTTCTCTTCCCACTGCGCAGGAAGATCACCGTTTACGCGACGTTTGAATTCTGCTGCCAGCTCTGGGTATGCTGCTTCATAAGCTGCAAGTTTCTCGTTCCACGCTGCTTCCTTAGCTGCGCCTGCTTCTTTTGCATTCCACTCTGCTGCGATATCCGCTGGGATTTCAAAAGGACCGTGCTCCCAACCTAGTTGCTTACGAGTTGCTGCGATTTCGTCAGCGCCTAATGGTGCACCGTGACAGTCGTGCGTACCTGCTTTGTTTGGAGAACCAAAGCCAATTACTGTTTTAGTACAGATTAGAGTCGGGCGAGGGTCCGCTTTCGCTGCTTCAATAGCCGCGTTGATAGCGTCAGCATCGTGACCATCGACTGCTGGAATTACGTGCCAGCCGTAAGCTTCAAAACGCTTAGGTGTATCGTCAGAGAACCAACCTTCTACTTCGCCATCGATAGAGATGCCGTTGTCATCCCAGAAAGCAACCAGCTTACCAAGGCCTAGCGTACCGGCTAGAGAACAGGCTTCGTGAGAGATACCTTCCATCAGACAACCATCACCCATGAATGCATAAGTGTAGTGGTCTACGATGTCGTGGCCTTCTTTGTTGAACTGTGCCGCAAGCGCTTTCTCAGCCATCGCCATACCAACAGCGTTGGTGATGCCTTGACCTAGAGGACCTGTCGTTGTCTCGATACCCGGTGCGTAACCGTACTCTGGGTGACCTGGAGTCTTAGAGTGCAGTTGACGGAAGTTCTTAAGATCTTCAATTGAAAGCTCATAACCTGATAGGTGAAGCAGAGAGTAAATTAGCATAGAGCCGTGGCCGTTAGACAGGATAAAACGGTCGCGGTCAGCCCACTCTGGGTTTGACGGGTTGTGGTTTAGGTGAGAGCGCCAAAGTACTTCAGCGATGTCAGCCATGCCCATTGGTGCGCCTGGGTGACCAGAGTTTGCTTGTTGTACACCGTCCATGCTTAGAGCACGAATAGCGTTAGCTAAATGTTTTCGGTTCATAATTGCTTCCAAAATTGATTCGAAATTAAAAATTCGTGGATAGATGTAAAAGAGGAACGAAATTCGTTCCTCTTATTTATYAGGTAGTGATTACAGCTTAGCTGCGATCATGTCTTCTAGTTTGCCTTGGTCAATGGCGAAGTTGCGGATGCCTTCAGCCAGTTTCTCAACAGCCATTGCATCTTGGTTGTGGTCCCAAAGGAACTCAGCGTGAGTCATCGCAGCAGGGCGCTCTTTGGTACCGTTAGAGTCGATCAGCTTCTCTACGACTTCGCCTTCTGCGGCTTCTAGGTCTGCGAGAAGTTGAGGAGCGATAGTTAGACGGTCACAACCAGCAAGTTCAAGGATCTCGCCGATGTTACGGAAGCTTGCGCCCATAACAACAGTCTTGTAACCGTGGTCTTTGTAGTAGTTGTAGATGTCTGAAACAGAAATTACACCTGGATCTTCTGAAGCTTCGAAATCACGACCTTCTTTCGCTTTGTACCAGTCCATGATGCGACCAACGAAAGGAGAGATTAGGAACACGCCAGCTTCAGCACAAGCACGAGCTTGAGCGAAAGAGAATAGAAGCGTTAGGTTACAGTTGATGCCTTCTTTCTCTAGAATTTCAGCAGCACGGATGCCTTCCCAAGTAGAAGCCAGTTTGATAAGGATGCGGTCGTTAGTGATGCCAGCGTCGTTGTACATTTTGATCAGTTGACGCGCTTTAGCCACGCTGCCTTCCATGTCGTAAGAAAGACGAGCATCGACTTCAGTAGAGATACGGCCCGGTACAACTTTCAGGATTTCTTTACCGATGTTCACATTAAGCATGTCGCAAGTGTCTTGAACTTGCTGTGCTTTGTCGTCGCTTTGCGCTTTAGCGTATTCGATAGAAGCATCGATTAGAGGTGCGTACTCAGCAATTTGAGCAGCTTTAAGAATTAGAGATGGGTTAGTTGTTGCATCTTCCGGAGTGTACTTGCTGATCGCTTCGATATCGCCAGTGTCAGCGACAACAGTTGTTAGTTTACGAAGTTGCTCTAATTTATTGCTCATTTTGATCATCCTATGTATCGCATAACACCTCATTAATGGGAGAGGTGTGGGCATTTGCAAGCGAATTAATGAAGTTCTCAATGGTTGTACCAGTGAACCAAACTTATATTAATTTAAATTTTTCTCCGAACGAACATTTGCACAGAACATTTGATCGCTCAATGAGTAAATGATGTAGCCATATTTATCCTATCCAGCATCAAAGTCAACGGTAAATAGTGCGGTATGGTGACTTCAGTCAAATATATTTCGCTCTAGTAATCATGCCCTATGCGAGCAAACGTTTAGTACACAAAGTGAGGCGAATTAACCAACAGTAAAATCAAGGTTATTAAGCTGAGCAAATGCGCCTTGATGTTACATATGATCAGGAGTAAACTTGCGTATCACTTGCTTAGGCATCGGACATTTGTTCTCCAAGTAGGTAAAGTCATTGTTAAATATAGGGTGGGTGGTAGATGAGTAACAATATCCAAGATGTTTCCGAACAAAACACTGATCTCCTAACGGAAATCGCGGTTGCTTATTATCAAGATGGTGCGACTCAAGAAGAGATCTCTAAAAAGTTCTCTATCTCTCGTGCAAAGGTTGGTCGAATGCTCAGACAAGCCCGTGATGAAGGAATTGTTGACATCACGGTAAAATATCATCCTGTATTCAGTGCCAAGATCGAACAACGTTTGATTGAGCGTTTTGGTGTGAAGCGTGCGCTTGTGGCATTAGATCAACCAACTGAAGAAAAGCAACGCTTGCAGGTGGCAGGCTTGGTGTCGAACTATCTAACGAGCACACTAAGAAATGGTATGGTGGTCACAGTTGGACAAGGCCGAAATGTGTCGTCTGTTGCTCATCATACTGGTGTCATTACGCCACGTGATTGTAAATTCGTCTGTGGCATCGGTGGTATTCACCCAAGGGGAGGGAAGTTTAACGCCGATCATATATGCAGACAGTTAGCCAAGAAGTATGGCGGTTCATCCGAAACCTTGTATGCGCCCGCTTATGCAGAGAATAAAGCGCAAAAAACCGCATTCATGGAAAACAGTACTGTGAAGCAAACGCTCGATCTTGCTCGTAAGGCCGATGTCGCTTTAGTGGGTATTGGTGATATGAGTGAAAATAGCTATATGGTCGACTTAGGCTGGTTTACCGCCGGGGAGGTCGTTCAATCTCGTTTATTACAAGGTGTCGTCGGTGACTTTGCGGGTTATGACTTTTTTGATGTTCACGGCAAAACCGCAAACACAGTAATGAGTGACCGTGTAATTGGTTTGGCCTTGGAAGAGTTTCGCCCAATCGCTGAGGTCATCGCTATCGCAGCAGAGAACAGTAAACCCCTTGCTTTGCTAGGTGCACTAAGAACCGGCGTGGTCGACGTGATTGCAACCAGCGTAAGTAACGCTTTGACGGTACTAAACTTAGATGAGCAAATGAAACACGTTGAGTTAGAAGGCAATCGTTAAGGTATGAGCGGTATTACGATAGAAAGGGATCCAGTTAGGATCCCATTTTAGTGTGTACCATTATGTGATGCCAAGCCCACAAACGCTTAAACCGGTGCGAGAGGCAGCTCTGTTTTTTTTACTTGAATTGTCGCCAGATAGTGACATAGCTCATCGTAAGGGATAGGACGAGAGAAGTAGTAGCCTTGCATCAAGTCGCAGTCACAGGCCTTTAGAATCGAGAAGTGTTCGTTTGATTCTACGCCTTCCGCTAAAACCACCATGCCAAAGTTTTTACCAATCGCAATAATGTTTTGCACCATAGTGAGTGACTGTTGATCCACCGCGATGTTCTCAATAAAGCTCTTATCAATCTTAAGTTCGTCGATAGGCAGTGCTTTCAACATGCTTAATGAAGAGTAGCCCGTACCGAAGTCATCTAAAGAGATTTTAATATCGTTTGCCTTAAGAGCTTCGAAAATAGGCTTAACGACAGTCACGTCTTCAATGAACAAGCTCTCCGTAATTTCTAGCGTTAAACAGCTCGGAGATAGCTGATACTTTTCGAGCGTTGCCAGCAAGTGATCAGAGAAGGATTGATGCGAAAATTGACGAACTGATATGTTGATCGACAGCCCAATCTTTTGTTCGGTGGTTCTGTGTAAATGGGCGATCTGCATAATACTGGATTCAATAATAAAAGCCCCCAGCTTTTGCATTAATCCAGTGCTTTCAGCGACAGGTACAAAGACATCGGGTGGAACAAAACCGAGCTCTTCATCAATCCAGCGAACGAGAGCCTCAACCCCATGAACGCTTTTGTCAGTGCGAACCAGAGGCTGAAAAACCATGAATAGTGTTTGTTTTTCAATAGCAAGACGCAGTCTTTGTTCGACTTTAACTTTATAAAGGTGAGCGTCTTGCATCGCCGCAGTAAACATACTGTATGAGTTTTGCTGTTGTTTCGCTTTGTACATGGAAATATCGGCAGAGCGAAGTAGGCTATCTAAATCTTTTCCGTGTTCAGGGAAACGAGCAATACCAATACTACAACCTAACGAAAATTGAGCGTGTTGAACCTCATAGGGTTGAGACAGCACTTGAATTATTCGTCCTGCGAGGCGTTTAATTTCCGACTCATTCGTGACCGGTGTTAGGAACAAAAATTTATCGCTAGATTCTCGCACCACTAAACTCATGCGAGAACGAAATCTCATTAAACGTAAAGCGATCTGTTTCAGCACTTTGTCCCCGAAGTCATGTCCGTGAGTATCATTGACACATTTAAAATTATCGATATCGATGAACAACAATGAGAACGGCTCTGACTCATTTTTAACCCACTTATCAATATTTCTACGCATGTATAAACGATTTGGCAGGGAAGTTAATGGGTCGTGATTTGCTTGATAAATGAGTTTTTTTCGTGTGCGCTGTTCGTTTTTGGCGATGGATTTAACCAAGGTGTAGAAACTGACTTGTAAGACAACAAAGGCAATAAAGAGAATACCAAACTCTGTAAAGAAGAGGCTATTCACATGAGTGAGGTCGGTTTGGCCGATGACCCAAAGTTTGTAGTCTGGTATGTATTTAACACTGACTAACGCGTGATATTTTTCATCATTGATGATGAAAGAATAGGTCTCTTTGCTTGTTTTAGCTTCATTTACATCGGTCCCGACTTGTTGCACAAAGCTCTGAGTGATGTGTTTCATCAAGTCCGCTCCCTCAGGTTCTAAGTAGGCATCGAGAGAGTCGATATCACTGGAAACGAACTGACGGTAGTTATCGAAGCGAAGTAAGGTGAGCGTATTGAAACGGCCAGTATGCGCATTATTTTCAAAGACAATCGTACTGTCTAAACGCAAATCCGCTGTCATGACCGCATCAACGCTCTGCCCATCAATAGAAATGGATTTTCTCAATGGGATGACAAGGCTATCTAGAGACTTTTGATAGTAAGTTCGACCTAACACCATTTTTTCACTCGCTATAGCCTCTAAAAATGAATCCTTAGTGGCTTTGTCTTGAAGTAGGTTCTTCTGACCAGAGAGTTGCAGGTTAGAGCTGACCGCGAGGTAATTACCTTGAGTATTGAGTAAGCTAAACGCGGCAATAGCCGGATGGGTATCAAGCAATTTATCCAGAATTGGGCGAATTTGAAAAGAAGCCGTACGGGTAAAATCCGACTGCTGTGCGAGAT
This sequence comes from Vibrio minamisatsumaniensis, assembly GCF_050337445.1. NCBI lineage: Bacteria > Pseudomonadati > Pseudomonadota > Gammaproteobacteria > Vibrionales > Vibrionaceae > Vibrio > Vibrio minamisatsumaniensis. The sequence continues at coordinate 11,421 of NZ_JAKJSY010000003.1, forward strand.
GGTTTCCTACCACTTCAAGTAAGGCTTCTTGGCTTGTTAATAGTGAGTTGACAGAGCTTGAAAATAACTCGACTTGAAGGTGTTGTTGCTCCGTGAATTCATTTCTATTTGATTGCCATTTGGTGACGCCCAACACGGCGAAAAGTATCAGGGTAAGCAGTACGATAAGAGCGTACAGCGACCAGATATTTTTCTTAAATAGAGCCATGAGATGCCTTTTATTGGTAACGATTTTTAGCTGAGTACAAGTGACAAAGTAACAGTTTGTCAGCATGATTCATGTTGGTTGCGAATAATCATGATCAAAGTTTCGGTGATTCAATCGTGCTACCACGACTGAATGAGATGCTTGCGTGAAACCTGAACATTTAAAAAATACAGAGAACGATTAACCGATGCTTCCTGACGGTTTAGAGCTGAAAAAGATTGTCGCATAATGACGCAACAACGTTAATTTAGTTCTCGATTCAAATGAAGATAGCGTTAACTTGGTAGCAAAGTGTTTAATTTTTGCGAGTTTAACCCACCTAAGAAATTGAAATGCCTTATGCGTGCGCATTATATTCTAACTGTAGCAGTAAGCGAAGTTGAATTACTTGTGAGTCACGGCGATAGGCAGTTTGTCGTTAGCCCCCCATTCCGTCCATGAACCATCGTAAACGCCCATTTCACCAGTATAGCCAGCGCGTTTAGCCGCCAATAATATGATGCAGGCTGTTACTCCAGAGCCACAGCTAAAAAACATAGGTAGAGAAGGGGTTAATGTTAACGTTGAAAAGATATTGATAAGCTCATCTTGAGGTTTGAGCTGGCCGTTATCGAGTACTTGTGTAAAGGGTAGACAAAGGGAGTTTGGAATATGTCCACTGCGTAAGCCTTCACGTGGTTCTGGAACTTCTGAATCGAAGCGAGCTTGAGAACGAGCATCGACAATGTTTGCGCTCTTGTCCGTTGAATAACGTTCGATCTGTTGAGCATTGACAAAATAGCGGCTTTGAATATGACCTTCAAAATTGCCCGCTTTTTCTTGTGCTTTGTAGTCAGTATCTGTCGAGTAGCCGGCTTCGATCCAAGCGGGTAAACCGCCATCTAAGACATATACGTTGTTATGCCCCATCGCCATAAACATCCACCATGCACGAGGGGAAGCAAAGGTTCCTGAGTTATCGTAAACGACAATGGTACTCTCTTGATTGATCCCCATTTCTTGTGCGCGTTTGTTGAAGTGTTTTTCGGTCGGGAACATGTGAGGAAGCAGGGTGTGTTTGTTACAAAAGTCTTTATCGTAGTCAAAACGCATCGCCCCAGGAATCATTTGTCCTTTGATCTTTTCTGGCTCGCTCGGAATCTGAAACTCGATACTGGCATCGAGAATGATGAGGTCGTCTTTTTCTAGCAAACGTTGTTGAAGTTGTTCTGGTGAGATAAGCGGCTGATTCATTATTGTTTAATCCATAATTGATGTTTGACGAATACGATTGTTGATTGTTTTAGCGAATACAACGGTTTGAGCAATGGCTACGGCGCAGCTCGACAGTGGATGAACTGATAGCTGCTTTGTCCGGTTATGTGATTGTTTAAGGTATCAAGCGCAACGACAGAATCAATAGGGCAGTCAGTGGTTGGAGCAATGGAAACGCGAAATATTTGATTGTCTTGAGTTTGAACCGTGAGATAGCGCCGGTGTCCGTCTAGCGATTGAGTGAGGGTGTTCGACATTACTTTGGCTTGAATGCGTTGCCCTGTCTCTGATGTTAGTGGGAAATAGGTCAGAGCCAATAACACACCCACACCACACATTAGGATAAATAGACCTATTTTTAATTGTCTCATGAGCGTAAGTATTTGAAGGTTATTTTTAAAAGATAAGTCAGATTGGCGTCAAAGTGAATGAAATCAATCAGAAAAATTAACTCCACTTATATTCGATGAATACAAAAAAGTGAGCATTTCAGCTCACTTTCTATTGATACCGATCCAGTGTTGAATTTATCGATTACCCCAATGTCTCTATGTTTTACCAAATGATCTGAGAATCACGGCTTGATACCACCCGTTGCAGTGGTGGTTGACCATCGTAAAACCAAATTTCGACCAGTAGTGAGTCTTGATTGACTGGAGCCGTAAAGTTGGACACAAATACGCCGTTATTTAACGAGCCTGCAATCACTTTGCTTGAGTAGTCTGGTTTCAAAGTAGAGTCATCTCGAGTACTGAAGCGGCTATAAACGGTGACAAAAGAGCGAGCGGTTGAAATGCGGCTAATGTCAATGTTGAGGTCAAACGGTTCAATCGAGCTGTAATCAAAGCCATCAGGCACCACCACATCACTCATAGTATAGATGGGGGTCGCTGCCGCACTTGTCGCTGTCGATGGGGAGGGGGATGGCGTTCCAGTGTCTGGCGTCGATGGTGTGGCTATTGATGGGGTCGATGTACTGTCTCCTCCATCGCCCCCTCCACAACCGACTAATACCAGTGGCGCTGCAGCTAAAACAACGGTGAATAATTTCTTTATGTGCCAAGTGTGTTGGACAGACATACGTTCTTCCTCACAGAGATTGCAACTTGAATTAACACAATGGTTGTCTCGATATTGTTGAGTGTGAATCTTCATAGCGTCGCTCCTTATGGTTCGTAACGTTGATTGTCTGCAGGGAATTGGTGCCATGTTTGGTTCGTTTCTCCGCCGGATTCTGCGTATTGTTTAAACTCTGGATAAGCGGTGACGATATCCACTTCCTCTCGAGGCCAATCCCATTCATCCGTTGATGTAATGAGTAACGCCCAAGGGTGGTTCTCTGTCGTTTTGAAATATTTGCCAGTTGATGGATTGCTGTCATCGACACCTAACCCAGCCTCGAAGAGGTTAGCAGCATCAAAGGCTTCCGTTGGCGCTTGATCTGGCAAGTGAACTTCCCAACTACGTCCGGGGTGCAGAGGCAGATTTTCTCCATGGTAGTAACCGGGCGTTGCAAAGATGAACGGGTCGTAAGGCATATCCGTCCATGTGGCAGTACTGATGCCAGAGTCAGATAAGCTGATACCGATTTGAAAAGAGAACTGCTCATTGTCTTTACATGAATTGCGGGTTCGGTAGAACGTACATGACGTGTTGATTTTAGACGTTAAGTCGTCAGCGACAATAAAGATCGATTCACTGCGCCCATCCTCCATATCTAAACCCGTGAAGACGCCGTTATGTTTCATGTAAGAGTTGCCGCTATCAACAGACGATGGCGCCAAGTTTGGTAGGCGAACCGCAAAACCATTTCTGTAACTTGCTCCAACCGCAGCCAAGCGCCCATCAATCGTTGATTTAATCACTTTACCGTCTTTAAGGATCTCAGTGATTCGATACAGGATTACGGCGTCGTTCATGTCGTAGTCGGCTTTATATGGCCAGTTATCCTCGTATGCGAGCGTTGCGTAGCCAGAAGCACTAGGGAAGTAACGAGCTGTGGCACCATCGTTAAGGACATCGACTTGAATATCGACCACTTCACCAGAGGTTGAGCCGCCAAAGTAACTTAAGTTGGTTTGTTGACTGAATCTAAATCGAGCCCATGTCGTCCCGGTCAGTGCGTTGATATCGACATTGAGGAACAGATCGTTTTCGCCAGCAGCTAACAGATAGTCTGTAAATACTTGCTCGTTGGCGCCATCGAAGCGGCCATCTTGGTTCCAGTCTATCCAAGCCGAAAGGTAACCGGTTGTTGAAGCTTCAATCACCACTTTTGAATCCAGTCCAGCCTCAAGAGCGGTGACAAAACCGATACCACCGTTTGCCCACTCATCATCAATACCGATACTTTCATCCGATTGTGGTGTTACGTAGCCATCGAGGTCGGCGTCGGGAGCGTTTGTGCCTAGCCAAGTCATACCATCCAGTTCATGTCGAGGACCGTTACTGGCCAGTAACGTCAAATAGCTGTCTGGCGCGTCACCGAAGTCGATGTTGGAATCTTCATCGACGACCGGCGCATTCGCACAACGCGCGCCATCATTTTGATTAGACGAAGGGCCATTCGAGACAAACTCAACGGCTGGAACAATCCCCGCTGCAATATTGGTTGCGTTGTCGGGAGATAAGTTGATTCGGTAGATCTTACCGTCTTGATTTCGAGATACATAATAGTAGCCGTTTACATCGAAATAGCCTGCGCCGAATGTCCCCGTTTCTCCGGTGTTTCCAATGTAAGTTTCTGCACCGGTGGTTGGGTTAAATTGGTACAAGCCACCCGAGTTATTATCGATACCATACAGCGAACCATCACTTGGATGGAAAGCAAAGTCAGTCAAGTTGACGGTAGCAGGGCTACCTGAAACTTTACTCACCGTTACGGTCGCATTTGGGTTGCTATCTAAAGGAGAAAGGTCAACCGTGAATAACCCTTTACCAGTACGATAAAGGTAATACACGTGGTCATAGACATCACCGACATAGAAGGTGTGATCGGTTGGTAATCCACTGGTATTGATGACTTCTGCTTGGAAGTCTTTTCCAAGACGAACTAGGCGTTTGTTGGTGGTGTCGTAACCGTAGATGTATCTGTCTGCAAAATCGAAACCTACACCATTGATGTTGCCATCCATCCCCGTATCATCTTCTAACAGAGTGGTTGATCCAGTGACTAGGTTCACGCCCCAAACTTCGACGGGCTTTGACTGAAACAAGTAAGCCTGACTCGGGCAGGTATCGAATGGCGCTGCGTTGGCGACCAATGGTGCACTTAATAGCAAACTTAACGTTGTGATTCTCATATCTACATCCTTGTCATGGAAGGTCTAGGTACTCAATCAAGTTACGTGCCAGTTTTAAGGTGTTGATTATTGGTATTTTTTGTATTGAAAGTTTAGATTTAGGGTGACTTTCTCAAAATGAGAATTTAAATAAAACGACTTTTATATCGGTTATTGCAAAATGATGCTCCTTTGGTGGTCGAATTTTAGATACAAAAAAGCCCTGAATTACATCAAGGCTGAAAGTGATGGCTTGAATATCGAGAAAATGGCTCGTTGGCTCAGGCTATTTACACACCGAACAATTAGGCATCTTCATTAAATTCATTTCACGCCAGCTGTGAGACATGGCATCGAGAATCAACAGCTTGCCTTGTTTGGGTTGTCCATACTGGGCGATAACTTTAATCGCTTCTAAAGCCTGAGCCGCGCCTACCATGCCAACAACAGGCGCCATAACGCCGGCTTCGACACAGCTTAGAGCCGCGCTGCCGAATAGAGCGCTCAAGCACTGGTAACACGGTGCATTTTCATCTTGATAAGTGAATACGCTAATCTGACCTTCCATACGAATTGCAGCCCCCGATACGAGAGGCGTTTTCGATGCGTAGCATAAACGGTTCAATTGATTGCGCGTTTCAACGTTATCACTGGCATCCAGTACCAGTGAGTGTGCTTCAATCAACTGAGCAAGCGCTGGGTCATCAAGCCTGCGATCAACCGTTTCAATGGTCAAGTGCGGGTTTAACACCTGTAAAGACTCAGCAGCTGAATTAACCTTCTTCTTACCAATATCAGCGTCAGTGTGAAGCACTTGTCGCTGCAAATTTGAAAGTTCGACAACATCATCATCGATAAGCGTAAGCTTACCAATGCCCGCCGTTGCAAGATATTGAGCAGAGGCACAACCTAAGCCACCGGCGCCTAACACCAAGATCGAGCTCTGTTTCAGCGCTTCTTGGCCTTCAAAGTCAAACTGTTTAAGAATGATCTGGCGGTTGTAGCGAAGCATTTCTGCATCAGACAGTATTTCCATCAGCAAGCCTCGTTAGTAAAGCGTCGAGTTAAATAATTGAATCTGAACCGTTTCGCCAACTTCAACACGACCACGTTCACGCTCCAGTACCACAAAGCAGTTTGCCAAACTCATTGATCGGAAAGCGCCGGAGCTTTGGTTACCTGTTGTTTCGACGACAAACTGACCGTTTTCAATCGAGTAGATACCACGTTGGTAATCCGTGCGGCCTGGGGCTTTTTTGAATGCAGATTTTGTTATCGCTGGAATCGATTCTGGCGCTGTCCATGCCGAGTGACCGGCTAATTTAGCCAGCATTGGTTGGACCAAAACATACATGGTCATCATCGCTGATACTGGGTTACCCGGTAGGCCGCAAAACCATGCGTCATCCAATTCGCCGAATGCGAACGGTTTACCCGGTTTGATTGCCAGTTTCCAGAAGCCAATTTGACCAAGCTCTTCAAGGATGTCTTTGGTGTAATCCGCCTCACCAACGCTCACACCACCAGACGTGATGACAACATCTGCGAGTTCTTGAGCTTTCTCGAAGGTTTCTTTCAGTGTTGCTGGGCAGTCGGGGATGATGCCGAGGTCGATCGCTTCACAACCAAACGCTTCAATCAGCGGTTTAATGCCGTAACGATTGCTGTCGTAGATTTGACCGTCTTCAAGAGGCTGACCTAATGGCTTTAACTCATCACCCGTAGAGAAGAAAGCGACTTTCGGCTTATGTAACACCGTCACGTGACTGACCCCCAACGACGCAATCATTGGAATATCGCGAGGCGTTAAACGTTCGCCACGGCTCAGCACAATATCACCTTGTTTGATGTCATCCCCAGTTGGGCGGATGTTATTGTTCAGCTTGATATCGTCTTGTTGAATCTCTATCCCAGCGTCCGTTTCGACGGTATTTTCTTGCATGATGACAGCGTCACACCCTTCAGGGATCTTGGCTCCCGTCATAATGCGAATACAGGTGTTGCTAGGCCATTCGCCTTCAAACGGTTGGCCCGCAAAAGATTTGCCCGCTAATGGCAGGACTCTGCTGTTTTTTAGATCCGTTAGGCGCAGCGCGTAACCATCCATTGCTGAGTTATCAAAAGGAGGTACAAAAATAGGGGAAAGAATGTCTTCAGCAAGGACATAACCGAGAGCTTCAGCAAGAGGCAGAGACAGAGTCGTTTGGATAGGTTTGATTGGTGATAGCAGCTTATCTAGCGCATCTTCAATTGGCATCAAGCCCGGAGCGTCGCAACAGCCCATAATTGAAATCCTTTGATAGTCATTATTTTTGATTTTGTGGTTGGCGATGGTGACTCATTAATGATCACATTACGCCTAATTCACCCGTGAAATTACCGCCACTTTAGCATAGTTTAAGCCCCGTAAATAATGACCGCCTTTAAAATATGGCTGTATTTATTCAAAATTCCTAGTATCCTTGTTTGCCATCCAGAAGGGGTTATAAAAGAGGAAGTTCAATGTCAGGTCTTAGCGAATCAGCGAAGTTAGTTAAAGATGCGCTAGCAAGCCGCGGGTTAGAGACACCAATGCGTCCTAATCAGGTTAGCCGAGAAGAGAAGAAGGAACGAATCGAACACCATATGCGCAAGATTCTCACTCTCCTTGAACTTGATCTTACGGACGATAGCCTGGAAGAAACACCGCAACGTATTGCTAAAATGTACGTTGATGAAATTTTCTCTGGTTTGGATTACGCCAACTTCCCTAAAATTACCGTCATTGAAAACAAGATGGGCGTTCGTGAGATGGTACGCGTAAAAGACATTACCGTGACCAGTACTTGTGAACACCATTTAGTGACAATTGATGGTAAAGCCGCAGTTGCTTACATTCCTCAAGGTAAGATCATTGGTCTTTCAAAGATCAATCGAATCGTTCGCTTCTTCGCACAGCGCCCACAAGTTCAAGAGCGTATGACTCAGCAGATCTTGGTTGCATTACAAACGCTACTCGAAACCGATGATGTGGCTGTTACGATGGATGCGGTCCACTACTGTGTGAAATCGCGTGGTGTTATGGATGCAACCAGTGAAACGACGACCACAGCTCTGGGGGGGATTTTTAAATCGAACCCGGCAACGCGACACGAGTTTTTACACGGTCTGCGTTAATGATACTGGTATGATTCAATGAACCCAGTTTGTCTTCTGTAAACGGATGTTGATTGAAAATACTTAAGCCTCGCAATAGCGGGGCTTTTTTGTGTCTGTGGGATGAGTTTGCGGCTGTGGGGATAGTTGCTTCCGACTCAGCCGCTGGTGGCATACTTAAGAAAGATTAAATAGGCGCTTTAAGTGGTGATAAAGCCCTGATGGTTTGTTTTCTGCTTGATAAAGATGCAAACCATCATAAAAGCTGCCCATGAACGCCACTCGAATTTCATCGTCTGTGCTTCGTGATAAACGAGACAGGAGTTTGGCCGTGACTGCCGCGTGATCATTGGCCAAGCTGTAATCCATTCCGAGTCGTCCTTGAATGAATAACCACAAGTGCGTTACCAATTTTAATTGCTGTGAGTGAGAATGTTGAAACTTGCCGCTATGCTCTTGGCCCAAGGTGTTCTCGAAGACATTTTGCATCACTTCGCTGACTTCTTTGCTACTTTCAAAACGGTAGCTGACATCGATATGAATTTTCGTTAGCAGTCCAAGCAAAGTTTGTCGCTCTGAGTTGTCAGGCTTATTATCACGGGCGTGTTTAAAAAGAGCATGGTTTTCGTCAATAAATGACTTTAACTCTTTTTCATAGTCTGTCTTCAACGCTTTGACTGAATTGAGACCAGCAAGCTGCAAACAAGCTTCAAGTTGAGTTTGGGGCTGAGATTCAGTCTGATTTGGGCTCTCAATCATTACTCTGTAGCTCTTCCCACGTGACTTCTGCCGATTGCGTGTCGCTGTTAACGAACGCAGAGTTACCCGATAGCATGACAGAAAGATCCATTGTGCGCTGTGTCATTTCAGCGAGCTGTTCGATTCCGGTGTTATCCAAGCGGACAATTTGAGCCTTTAGATAACCGAATTTGCCTTTGTTTTGCTCCCACCACACGTTCGACTTTGTGTTGAAACTGAAGACGCGCACAGACTTTGATAAGCGAGTCGATTTTTTCACACGCTCTGGATCGGGTTCGCCAACATCAATCCACTCTAGGATTTGGTCATCTAACGACTTCTGCCATAAATCAGGTTCTTCAATGCTAGACAACCCTTTAGTGAACTCAAGTTCAGGAGAGGCATTGATACAGAAAGCCATGATACGCGCCATCATGCGCTGTTCTGTTTCAGAAGGGTGTTGTGCAACCGTTAGATTAAAAGAGTCGTAATAGTCGCGATTCATATCGGTTAAAGAGATACGAAACTTGTAGATTGTCGGTTTGAGAGCCATTGAGAGGGTGTCTTAGATAGAAATAGTGAAGGGGAATATTACCTTAAATCTCTGAATAGCGGGTAAAAAAATAGCCAGCAGAGGCTAGCTATTTTTAGAAAGCTTTAAAATACGGAATTAAAGTACTTTGATGCTGTCAGCTTGTGGGCCTTTTTGACCTTGAGATACTACGAACTCAACTTTTTGGCCTTCAGCAAGAGTTTTGAAACCTTCGCCTGTGATAGCAGAGAAGTGTGCGAATACGTCTGGGCCGTTTTCTTGTTGAATGAAGCCGAAGCCTTTAGTTTCGTTGAACCATTTTACTGTACCAGTAACTGTGTTAGACATGATGATATCCTAAAATTAAATTTTTATTTTGAGCCAATTGTGGCACTGATAGCGTGGAAAAGTTTATTGCTATTGCGTACAACACAACGGGGTTACTAGTAATCCAACGAAATGTTTATATACAAAGAACTTTCTTTCTAGCCGATTTGGAGTCTAAATCAAATTAAGGGATAGTCAATCGAATCCATAGGTAAAGGTTACAGAAACTTGGGACCAGTCAAACTTTGCATTCCTTAAATATCATAGAGTTACAATTATATGGCGGTTTGTTGTTGTTTTTGTGAAAAAGGCAGTCGAAATTGATGACGAATTTGGAGTGATTGCTCTGTTTTGGTGCGTTCATTTTTGCAAAGTAAAAGCCGTTCATTGGGTGTTGAGACTGCATTTAACGGCTTATATTGATCAATGCCGTGGTAATGTAAACGCGTTTACTTGAAAGAGCTCTCGACTACTTTTTCAAGCGGTACAGGTTGCCATTATCGGTGCTGAAGAAGATGTCGCCGTTTGGTGACGTTTCGATGTCTCTTATTCTTTCCCCCAACGCCTCTAAAATGCGTTCTTCTTCGATGGCTTCACCTTGTTCATTGACGGTCACAATATTGATGTGAGTCAGTTTTAGTGCGCCAGCCAGCAGCTTGCCTTTTAGTTCTGGGTACTTCTCTCCTTGGTAAACAACCAAGCTGCCCGGAGCGATTGAAGGAACATAGACTTTTTTAGGTGCTGCAACACCCTCTTTGGTTGCAGACTCGCTAACGCTAATAGGGCCCCAATACTCTTTTCCGTGGGAGGTGATTGGCCAGCCGTAGTTGGCACCGGCTTTGATTAGGTTAATTTCATCACCACCGCGCGGACCGTGTTCAATCGACCACAGCTTTTGTGTCGGGAAGTCGTAATACAGCCCTTGAGGGTTACGATGACCATAGCTCCAAATCTCATTGAGCACCTTGCTGTTATCCGTGAATGGGTTATCACTGGGTGTGCTGCCATCGGCATTCAATCGCAATATTGATCCGGCGTGAGTCATAGTATCTTGGCCGTTGTCTCGATCACCACGGTCGCCGATTGAAAAATACAGGTGGCTATCATCAAAGGTGATTCGGCTACCAAAGTGACGTCCGGTGTCCGTTCTGGATTTCGACACCAACACGTCTGTCCAATTGGTGATTTCATTATTGCTGTAATTAGCAGAAGCCAGTGTCGTTACGCCTTCACCATCGATGTTTTTACTGTAAGTGACGTAGAACTTGCTCATTTCAAAAGGGGACAGTGCGATATCCAATAATCCACCTTGGCCTTTGGCCCAAACATTTGGCAATCTGAATAACGTCTTTTGATCCCCCGTTTGCAAATCAACATGTTTAATGGTTCCCGCTTTTTCTGTGATCAGCATAGATCTTTCATTGACATAAGCCCGCCCCCAAGGAACTTTGAGTCCGTCAGTGATCTTTTCGGCTTGCCATGCCAAAGCAGAGGGGGAAGCAACTGCGCTTGATGCAATGAGTACTTTGGCAAGGTAGAGCGTTGGGCGATAAGTGATCATTAAAGCACCTCGGATGTGATGATGTTGTATTAGTTTAGCTTGTGAGTGACAAGTGGACCGTTCGCTTGAGTAAAATGTGACTATCCACATATTTATTCAACTAATATTGTATGAATAAACAAGCTAGCGTATGTTTACACGAACACCTTTTTTTTGGTTAATTCGGCTCACAATGAATATTCACTCTGCAACATCTCCTCTGTTTTCTTTGTCTTTATTTTATCCGGCAGATAACAAAGCCATCTCTTATCTTGGACACATGACATTATGAGCCGTGGATTTGATTTTAAATCTATCTTATTGGCATGTTTGGTCATCAGTATTGGCCAGCTCAGTATGGGCTTGGTGTTTCCTTCTTTACCTTGGATCGCGAAAGATTTTGATGTCTCGCTAGAGCAAGCTCAGTTGTTGGTGAGTGTCTATTTGTTAGGTTTCGGGCCTTCTCAGTTTATTTATGGTCCTATCTCGGATGCTTTAGGGCGTAAAAAGGTTCTGCTGAGTGGTTTATTAATCGCTATGCTTGGCTTATTGATGATCATCTTCTTCAGTCACTCCTTTACCAGTATGGTGATGGGGCGATTCCTGCAAGGTTTGGGGACAGGTTGTTGCGCGGTTTTGGCTCGCGCCTCCACGCGAGATAGATTCAGTGGGGCAGATTTGCCCTTGGCGATGTCTTATATCGCGATGGTTGCATCGATAACGCCTCTATTCGCGCCGGTTATTGGTGGTTTTATTAACTTCCATTTCGGCTGGCACATGGTGTTTATTTCGTTACTTGGATACGTCTCACTTGCTTGGTTTGTATTGGTGTTCAAGTTTAATGAGACCGTGAATAGGCTCTCGGCGATCCCTTCCCCCAAGACCATGTTCTTTCAATATAAAGCGTTACTGACCTCTCGTTATTTTATGAGTTTTGCGAGCATCGGTTGGCTTAACTTTAGCTTGATGATCACGACGGTCTCAGTGATGCCGTTCATCATGCAAAACCAGATTGGTATGACGTCGGATCAATATGCCATGTGGGCGGTGATTCCTGCGCTAGGTATGCTCGGAGGAACGAGTTTCTGTAGTCGTATCCGTCCTATATTAGGCAACAAGAAAACACTGCTGTGTACGCCGGTATTACACTTTTCCGCGGCCTTATGGCTTTTCTTTTGTCCACTTGATCCTCTGTACCTAATGCTTGGTCAATTCTTGATGATATTGGGTAATGGTATCGCGTTACCTTGTGCTCAGTCTTTAGTGATGTTGCCATATCATAAGAATGCTGGTGCCGCTGCTGCCATGTCTGGCGGTGGGCAAATGATCGTGTCTTCGATCGTGAGTATGGGATTGGTTAAGCTAGGTTTAGGCGAAGCGTGGCACTTATCGATTGTGATCACTGTTTTCACACTGATTACTTTGTTTAATATTTTTCGTGGTTTTGGCACCCAAGAAGCAAGAGAATCTCAGTTAAGCTAATGAGTGAGAGCAACACAGATCTCGCTTCTGAATGTGCAAATTTGGCATAGGTTAATAAAATGTATAACCTAAAGGTCTGACCACTAAAAAGGTAGCCACCATGCCAAATCTCGACCGTATTACTTGTTCTATCGATGAAAACCAAATTGCGACGGTTGTGTTGAATCGGCCCGATAAGCTCAATGCTATTGATATGGCAATGTTCCAAGGCGTGAATAATATGGTGACTCAGCTGAAAAAGAACACCGAAATTCGCGCCGTAATAGTGAAAGGCGAGGGAGCTGATTTTTGTTCAGGGCTTGATGTTAAGTCCCTTTTAACGAGTAAATCTGGGGCAATGAAGCTCTTGTTCAAATGGCTACCGATATTGCCTAACGCTGCACAACGCTTTTCACTGGGTTGGCGAGATATTCCATGCCCGGTCATTTTTGCGATTCATGGTCGTTGTTGGGGAGGTGGTCTGCAATTGGTCAGTGGCGGTGATTTTAGAATTGCTAGCCCTGATGCGAACTTCTCAATATTGGAAGCAAAGTGGGGGTTGATTCCGGATATGGGAGGCGCTATCGCATTTCGAGAGTTAATGCGTAAAGATCATACTTTAGAAATGGCAATGACCGCTAAAGTGATCGACTGTGAAACCGCGAAAGAATATGGATTGGTGACAAAGATTGCCGAAGACCCTTACGCAGAAGCCTATGCATTGGCACTTGAGTGCGCGCATCGGTCGCCAGATGTTGTCGCTGCTAACAAGAAACTCTACAACAAGACTTGGTGGTCAAGCCCTGGCATGGCTGTGTTCTACGAGACTTGGTATCAGATAAAGGTAGGGTTAGGTAAGAACAGGGCGATTGCTGCTCAACGTGAAATGCATCCAGACAAACCACGCCCATACGTCGCCAGAAAGTTTAAATAGCCATTAGCAAGTCGCCAGCTCTTGTGAGAACTACTGGCTTAGTCTAGATAAAATTGAACACAGTCGTTTATTAAAACTGGGCGCACTTCGTGTATTCTCATTTCCCTATCTTTTTCTCTCTTTCTCATATGAGAGTGTCACTCTCTTAATCTAGATTAAGTTTTCCCTATCTTATTCTCGGTAGTATCCGCACTGAATCAGTGCCCATGCTTAATGGGTAACTCGCGTAATACGATTTTGAGAGGAAGACACTTGAGCACTTTGTTTACAGAAACCCACATTGGCAAGATGACACTAAAGAACCGCTTCATGAGAAGTGCAACGTGGGAAAATATGGCCACTGAAGATGGGCATATGACAGATAAACTGTACGCTATCTATGAAGAGCTGGCTCAAGACGAAGTCGGCCTGATCGTGACGGGTTACGCGAACATCGTTGAAGAAGAAAAGCCAAATGCAGGCATGATGGGGATGTATAACGACTCATTCATTAAAGAGTATCAAAAGCTGACTCAACTAGTGCACGATAACGACTCTAAAATCGTGATGCAATTGGCTTATGGTGGCACCAAAACCACGTATGATCTTGGCGATCGAGTGATCTACGCACCAAGTGAAGTGCCAGAAAAAGGAACTCAAACACTAGGCAAAGCGATGACCAAAGACGAGATCGACTACATTGTTGATGCCTTTGCTCAAGCGTCTTTGAGAGCACAGAAGTCAGGCTTTGATGGTGTTGAAATCCATGCCGCTCATACCTACCTGATTAACCAGTTCTTAAGTCCTTATTACAATCAACGTGAAGATGAATACGGCGGTAGCTTAGAAAACCGCATGAGATTCTTATTAGAGATCTATACCGCGACGCGTAAGCTGGTGGGGGATGATTTCCCTATCTTAGTTAAGCTGACTGCGTCGGAGTTTTTTGAAGGTGGCGTCACCTTTGACGAAACACGTATTGTGTGTAAAAAACTTGAACAAGTGGGCGTGGATGGCATTGTCGTATCAGGTAATATTCATGGTAAAGCAGACACTATGATTGGCGAGTCGCACGATGGTTTTACCATTCAAGCTGAAGGCTACTTCCATGAGTATGGCGATGCGATCAGCCAAGACGTTAATATTCCCGTGATCACGGTTGGTGGCCTGACAGATTTTGATGCTATCGAAGCGATTGCCAACAACACGGGCATAGAATACTTTGCCCTTTCAAGACCGCTGCTTTCTGAACCGCATTTAGTTAAGCGTTGGAAGGACGGAGATAGAAGCCCGGTAGAATGTGAGCGATGCTCTAAGTGTCGTACTAAGCGCGGTAACTTCTGCGTGGTGAATAAAGAGAGAAAAGTTCAGCTTGCTCGTATGTAGTTGCTGAAGCCAACTCCAAGCGAGAGCCGAAATTTATCGCCGAATCTAAGTTTGAGCCTGTGTAATCGCGCAGGCTTTTATTTATTTCGTATTCTATGAAACGGAATTTGAAACTGTATTCATGTAATACTCATCGTAGTCAATCACGGGTCATCTTAGCTTGTTAAAAACCTCGATAACTTCGTTAGAATGTTTGCTTGTAGAATAACGACTTATCGAAGCTGCTTGTCGAAAAGAGCGGCCTTGTTCTCAAGTTTTTATCCTGCGCTATTTTTGAGCACTTACTTACTGTGATTAGTATGACTCAGATTTCTCAAAGCTAAAGTCGGCGATAACGGATTACGATAGCTGTTAATAAAGTATAACCACAGATTTGTGTCAATAGACCTGTGTCCCATTTATATTGAAAAACACGTTAAATCAGTTCGTTACCTTGCAATATTCAATATGGTGTACCAATCTTATTTCATAAGCATGGATAAGGATTGTGTATGCCCGTAAGTTCAATGAAAAACAAAGGGGTGGTGGGGAAAGTTCTACTGCCTTCTTTGCTCATAAATCTTCTTTCTCTCGCCGTTCCGCTAACGGTTTTACAAATTTACGATCGTATCTTACCTAACCAGAGTTATGGGACTGCCACTCTGTTATTAGCGGGGGCGACGTTGGCTGTTGCTATGGAAGCACTAATTCGGTTTGTGCGAACTTGGCTTTTGTCTGCAGCGGCCAGTAATACCGAGAAAGCGACCTATCAAACCTTGGTTGAAAGGGTGACTAACGCGTCATCAGTTCATCTTCGTCATATAGGTGTTGGTGGCATAGAAGAAGGGCTCGGCTCAGTATCCAAGGGGCTTTGTTTCCTAAATCAGGGAACTAATGCTTAAAGCTACGATCAGATCATCTAAGTTCACTCACATACTTAGATCAATGCCAAAGCCTCGCTACAGAACAACTAACTGGAAACAATATAACCAAGCCCTAATCAATCGTGGTTCACTGACATTCTGGATTGACGAAGAAGCGATTCAACAGTGGAAGCAACTCAAGCAAGGTAAACGAGGTCGACCTCGATTGTTTAGTGACTTAGCCATTACGACCGCCCTCATGGTTAAACGAGTATTTTCGATGCCGTTGAGAGCGTTACAAGGATTCATCGATTCTGTTTTCAAACTCGCTCAACTCCCGTTGTCATGTCCTCATTATTCATGCATCAGTAAACGAGCTAAAACGATTAATGTGTCATTCAAGACAAAGACCCGAGGCGCAATACAGCATTTAGCCATTGATGCAACAGGGCTGAAGGTCTACGGTGAAGGTGAAGGTGAAGGTGAAGGTGAATGGAAAGTAAAAAAACATGGTACTGACGGGAAGCGTCGAGTTTGGCGTAAGCTCCATTTAGCAGTAGACACTGGCACTCATGAAATCATTGCGGCTGAGTTAAGTTTATCGAATGTCACCGACGGTGAAGCTCTTCCTAATTTACTGAATCAAACTCGTCGTAGAATCAATGAGATATCTGGTGATGGAGCTTACGACACAAGACAATGCTACGAAGCCATACGTATTAAACAAGCTGTTCCACTTATTCCACCGAGAGAAAGTGCTGCTTTTTGGGTACGAGGTCACCCTCGTAATCTGGCGGTAGCTTGCCAGAAATTATACGGCTCAAATAAACATTGGAAAAAGAAGTACGGTTACCATAAACGGTCACTTTCAGAAACGGCCATGTTCCGTGTAAAGACACTGTTTGGTGGGCGACTAAGTTTAAGAAACTATAATGCTCAGGTTGGTGAAACCTACGCCATGATTAAAGCGTTGAATAAGCTCACAGGGTTAGGTATGCCTAAAACGATAGAAATAGCCTAATAATCACCCATATTGGCAGTTTCTATCTGAGATCCAATTAGGAAACAAAGCCTTTGCAATACTGTTATGATTACACCATAATTAGGTGTTAATTCCTCGTACCCGACTTATCTCGAATGAGAACATTAAAGGATAAATACATGTGGGTATTTGACCCAACCGCTCGAAGACAACTATCACATCCGAGCCAAGAAAAAAGCAAGAAGCTCAAATCCACTGAAAGCAAAATTCTACAGCTGTTGCTTGTCAATCAAGGAAACGTAGTTTCTAAACAAACCCTTTTACAAGAAGTATGGGGAAATCGAATTGTCTCTGCCTCTAGTATTACCCAATCAATTGCACAAATACGTTTGGCTCTTGGTGACAACGGTAAAGAGCAGCGTTATATCAAAACCATCCCAAAACAAGGCTATATGCTTGCAGCTGGTAGGATTAAATTCTCACAGCAGTATTCAACTACGAGCGAAACAAAGCCCAGTAGTGAGCATAAGAAAAAGAGTAAACAACTAGCACAAAAGTCCTCGTTGACACCTGTAAACAGGTCATATCCAAATAAACTAATCCAGTACTCACTTGCTTTTTTCTTATCAATCGGAATTATTTCAATCTCCTATTGGCTGGTCTCAATCTACCTTCATTCCCTGAGTGTAAGGACAAAACAATGGCTAAATGTTGAAGTGGCTGGTATTAACTATTATTACGAATCTAGCCCAAGTGGCACTAAGCTTTTTGAAACCATTTCAGACGAATATCAAAATAATATAGGCAAAATTTTCCTGTCTAAAAATCCAGAACAGATATACGTATCTTGTATCTATGAAACTGCAAAGTATAGTGAAATCAGCTCCGCTAACTTGAGTTTCTCTAACCAATATACAACTCAACAAATCAAAGAGGCAATTCGTGAACAGTGCCAATAAATTAAACACTTTATTAGCTACATTGCTCGCTAGCTTGATATTACTACTTGTATATTTAAATAATATTTTCCATCCACCATTTTTTGAAGGAAAAAGTAACACCTTGCTGTTTGGCCATGGCGTCACTTATAGCGAATCGGGGACCGAAAAGTATCGAGAATTTCACACTCTTGATCATAAATGGAGTGGCATACACCAACTGAGTACGACATATGGTACCAAAGATGACTCTGGAAGTTTAAACGTTTCCTCTTCAGTATATTTTTGGACTTCTAGCCTATTTTCAACCAGTAACACTGTATACAGCGAGGACTACAAAACGAGCGTTGAACCAGATACCACTCAAGCACACCTTATTTTAGAAACGGCAGAGCAGTACTTTCAAACCATCTATCAAGATACTAATAATTTTTGTTACTCAAGCCTACTCACGGGCAGCATTCAATGCGTCACAGCCGATCAATAATAGATTAATCACTCTATAAATCCCAACATATTTAGTTATAACGAAAATTGA
Source organism: Vibrio minamisatsumaniensis (assembly GCF_050337445.1). Classification (NCBI taxonomy): domain Bacteria; kingdom Pseudomonadati; phylum Pseudomonadota; class Gammaproteobacteria; order Vibrionales; family Vibrionaceae; genus Vibrio; species Vibrio minamisatsumaniensis. The sequence goes on from NZ_JAKJSY010000003.1 coordinate 29,496, forward strand.
AGATATATAATTATCATAAAATCAGCAACTTAAACCCAAACACCTTTAGATTAACACTTTCAACACAAAAGGTAATTATCACATAATTTCATTAGCTTCCCTCCCCAATGAGACATAGTATAAGGGAATATTCGCTACATTACATAAGGAAGCACGTACCATGCATTTCACGTGTACTAACCCTAAACCGCTTCAAATAACTGCCCTACTCTTTGATGGAATGCCAACGACATCTATCTCTGGCCCAATAGAAATGTTAACCGTAGCAAGCACTTTAGCGGGAATTCCAACACCTAAAATAAACTACGTTTCAACTTCAGGTAGCGACGTTCAAGCGCTAGGTGGAATTAATTTGTCGCCAAACCGTGAATGGAATGAAGTCTCTCATACCGATATCCTTTTGATCGGATCTTGCGGCGAACCTGAAAAGCTACCACTCTTGATTGAGGCTGACATGGGGAATTGGCTCAAGAAGTTAATTAAAGAGACTTCGTATGTTGTTTCATTATTTACCGGAGCTTTTCTTCTCGCTCAGTTGAACTTGCTCAATCATAAAACAGCAACTACGCATTGGGTACACAGCCATTTATTCCGAGAACACTACCCGAAGGTAAAATTACTACCGCATATCAAAATGACTTGTGAAGACAACTTGATCTGTACTTCCAGTGTTGGCGAGTACTATCAAGCTATTATGCTAGTTCTAGACCGCATTTTTGGTTCAAGCCATAAAGAAAAATGTGATCAGTTTTTAAAAGGAGAAGTGACAGAAGAGCAGCAAGTATCTCATTCTTATTTTGTTGAATTTCGTCAGCATAATGATCAACTGATTCATGAACTACAAGACTGGATGCACAGCCAGAATTCTACTCAGTTAAATGTTGTTAAATGCGCAACACAATGCTTTTTGAGTGAACGACAAATGACACGACGCTTTAAGCTAGCAACCGGAGAGGCCCCAATTAATTATATACAAAGGATCCGAATAGCTTTGGCACGCGAGAAACTAAATAAAACCAAACATTCTATAGAGCAGATTTGCTATCAAATTGGATACAGTGATACCAACCATTTTCGTTTACTTTTTAAGAAGTATCATAATATGACACCAACTCAATATAGAAAATCAATACAATATTACGAGGATAGCTGCTGTATTTCTTAAACTTATATAAGCCAACAAACGTTAAATAAACTAAATCTGTTAAAATACGTTAAATTGTTACAATGAGTTGGCCAGAAGTTCTGCTCTTGCTAACTCGGTTAATTTAGCAATTCCATTTTTTATGGTGTATTTCAATGAAGTATTATTTTCAAGTAGAAGTTCACCACCAACTTCGACACTCACTAAAGAGCCATTAGATTCGAAATCCATAAACGAGCTATTTATTGCCACAATACGATACTCGACCCTTTCACTAACCAATGCGACTGGGACAAGGGTGTGATATTTTTTAGCTGTTGGTAGCATTATGGTTAGCATATCTTCTGTGAATAAAATCATTTCTTTTCCCTTAATTATTTCAAATTTCTTTGGCTAGAGGGTAGTAATGGCGATGAAGTTGCAATAAGCACTCTTCAAATGATACTAATGAGCGATACTTTTCATCTTCGTTCAGTACACGACTTTGTATTATTGGATAAGTAACACCTCCATCGATCATTAAATTGTCAACCAGATCAAAATCTTCAATTGCCATATTGTTTTGATCTCTATATTCGCCACTCGATACACTAACTTTATTTAGCTTTTCGATATTTCTTTGCAAGAATTGTCGCTCATCATGAGTGTAACCAAGTATCACTTTGCATAAACCTTTTGCCATTCCGACTTCATACACAGTTCCAACATCAGCACTTGCTCCTCTAAATGGGGTTAAATTAGCAATAACGGCATCAGCGGATAGAATGAGAGCTTCATTTGCACTCGATATTTCTAACCCGATAGACTCTTTTGATATGCCATTCATATCAATTTCATTATCGAGAGGATATAAACCTATAAAGCCGTATTTTTCACACAACTCTTTTTTCTTTCTGCCTATTTCAATCGAATCAGTAAGAAAAACCTCTGGACCAGCTAGATATATTTTTTTCATAACATCTCCTTAAATAAAGTGAAGCAATTATGTTTTATTTGTGACAGTTATCAATATTCAACTCGTTAAATAACAACAAGCGCAACCTATATATATCAATGACATAACTTAAAAAACCTATCACATTGTCATATTTACTTAGTAAAGTCGTCTTATTTGCCACTAATATCTAATTTTATCGTCAGCAATAAATATATTCCTACAGATATACCATGATCTGCTCCAGTTAGACTGGACACCGCATTAAGCTACATATTGTTTTTCAAAGTTAACT
>NZ_JAKJSY010000004.1:0-4818 GCF_050337445.1 Vibrio minamisatsumaniensis
TGCTGCATGGCTGTCGTCAGCTCGTGTTGTGAAATGTTGGGTTAAGTCCCGCAACGAGCGCAACCCTTATCCTTGTTTGCCAGCGAGTAATGTCGGGAACTCCAGGGAGACTGCCGGTGATAAACCGGAGGAAGGTGGGGACGACGTCAAGTCATCATGGCCCTTACGAGTAGGGCTACACACGTGCTACAATGGCGCATACAGAGGGCAGCAAACTAGCGATAGTGAGCGAATCCNAAAAAGTGCGTCGTAGTCCGGATTGGAGTCTGCAACTCGACTCCATGAAGTCGGAATCGCTAGTAATCGTGAATCAGAATGTCACGGTGAATACGTTCCCGGGCCTTGTACACACCGCCCGTCACACCATGGGAGTGGGCTGCACCAGAAGTGGTTAGTTTAACCGCCCTTTCTTCGGAGAGAGTGGAGGACGATCACCACGGTGTGGTTCATGACTGGGGTGAAGTCGTAACAAGGTAGCCCTAGGGGAACCTGGGGCTGGATCACCTCCTTATACGAAGATACTTACGATGAGTGTCCACACAGATTGATTAGGTTTAGAAAAGTTAAGAGACGATATTGGGTCTGTAGCTCAGCTGGTTAGAGCGCTCGCCTGATAAGCGGGAGGTCGGTGGTTCAAGTCCACTCAGACCCACCAATATCGACCTAGATGGGGCTATAGCTCAGCTGGGAGAGCGCCTGCCTTGCACGCAGGAGGTCTGCGGTTCGATCCCGCATAGCTCCACCATNTTTAAGTATTCTCTTAAGAGAGTCTTTAAAAATGGTTCAATTTATTGAATCAAGCTCTTTAACAATTTGGAAAGCTGACTGATTGATTTACTTACGAGTAATTCAATCAAATTTAAAAGTTCTCAAYGTTTATCTTTCATTAGATAAACACAACAAACACATTCAAGTGTCTTGTATTCGATTCAAACTTGTTTGAATCACAATTGAGTCCGGCAAACAGTCATTAAGAATTAACCCTTCTTAATGACAACCAAAAACCTTGGTTGCTTTTTGTCTTCACTTTTTAAAAGTGAAAGCAAATTTGTATCATACACAAGACCCTTTCGGGTTGTATGGTTAAGTGACTAAGCGTACACGGTGGATGCCTTGGCAGTCAGAGGCGATGAAAGGCGTAATAACTTGCGATAAGCCCAGATTAGGTAGTAATAACCTTTTGAGTCTGGGATTCCTGAATGGGGAAACCCACGTGCATAAGTACGTATCCTGTTGTGAATACATAGCAACAGGAGGCAAACCGGGGGAACTGAAACATCTAAGTACCCCGAGGAAGAGAAATCAACCGAGATTCCGAAAGTAGCGGCGAGCGAAATTGGATTAGCCCTTAAGCTTTTAATGATGCAGGTGAAGAGTCTGGAAAGTCTCGCAGTAAAGGGTGATAGCCCCGTAACCGACACATCATAATCAGTGAAAACGAGTAGGGCGGGACACGTGATATCCTGTCTGAATATGGGGGGACCATCCTCCAAGGCTAAATACTACTGACTGACCGATAGTGAACCAGTACCGTGAGGGAAAGGCGAAAAGAACCCCTGTGAGGGGAGTGAAATAGAACCTGAAACCGTGTACGTACAAGCAGTAGGAGCACCTTCGTGGTGTGACTGCGTACCTTTTGTATAATGGGTCAGCGACTTAATTTTAGTAGCAAGGTTAACCGTTTAGGGGAGCCGTAGGGAAACCGAGTCTTAACTGGGCGTACAGTTGCTAGGATTAGACCCGAAACCAGGTGATCTAGCCATGGGCAGGTTGAAGGTTGAGTAACATCAACTGGAGGACCGAACCGACTAATGTTGAAAAATTAGCGGATGACTTGTGGCTAGGGGTGAAAGGCCAATCAAACCTGGAGATAGCTGGTTCTCCCCGAAAGCTATTTAGGTAGCGCCTCGGACGAATACTACTGGGGGTAGAGCACTGTTAAGGCTAGGGGGTCATCCCGACTTACCAACCCTTTGCAAACTCCGAATACCAGTAAGTACTATCCGGGAGACACACGGCGGGTGCTAACGTCCGTCGTGGAGAGGGAAACAACCCAGACCGCCAGCTAAGGTCCCAAAGTATAGCTAAGTGGGAAACGATGTGGGAAGGCTCAGACAGCCAGGATGTTGGCTTAGAAGCAGCCATCATTTAAAGAAAGCGTAATAGCTCACTGGTCGAGTCGGCCTGCGCGGAAGATGTAACGGGGCTAAGCTATACACCGAAGCTGCGGCTACGTACCTTAGGGTATGTGGGGTAGGGGAGCGTTCTGTAAGCCGTTGAAGGTGGTCTGTAAGGGCTGCTGGAGGTATCAGAAGTGCGAATGCTGACATGAGTAACGATAAAGGGAGTGAAAAACTCCCTCGCCGGAAGACCAAGGGTTCCTGTCCAACGTTAATCGGGGCAGGGTAAGTCGACTCCTAAGGCGAGGCCGAAAGGCGTAGTCGATGGGAAACGGGTTAATATTCCCGTACTTCTTACAATTGCGATGGGGGGACGGAGAAGGCTAGGTGGGCCTGGCGACGGTTGTCCAGGTTCAAGTACGTAGGCGGGTGGTTTAGGTAAATCCGGACCRCTACTAACGCTGAGATACGATGTCGAGCTACTACGGTAGTGAAGTCATTGATGCCATGCTTCCAGGAAAAGCCTCTAAGCTTCAGATTGTAAGGAATCGTACCCCAAACCGACACAGGTGGTCGGGTAGAGAATACCAAGGCGCTTGAGAGAACTCGGGTGAAGGAACTAGGCAAAATGGTACCGTAACTTCGGGAGAAGGTACGCTCTTATCAGTGAAGTCCCTTGCGGATGGAGCAGACGAGAGTCGCAGATACCAGGTGGCTGCAACTGTTTATTAAAAACACAGCACTGTGCAAAATCGTAAGATGACGTATACGGTGTGACGCCTGCCCGGTGCCGGAAGGTTAATTGATGGGGTTAGACTTCGGTCGAAGCTCTTGATCGAAGCCCCGGTAAACGGCGGCCGTAACTATAACGGTCCTAAGGTAGCGAAATTCCTTGTCGGGTAAGTTCCGACCTGCACGAATGGCGTAATGATGGCCACGCTGTCTCCACCCGAGACTCAGTGAAATTGAAATCGCTGTGAAGATGCAGTGTACCCGCGGCTAGACGGAAAGACCCCGTGAACCTTTACTACAGCTTGGCACTGAACATTGAACCTACATGTGTAGGATAGGTGGGAGACTATGAAATTGCGTCGCTAGATGTGATGGAGTCGTCCTTGAAATACCACCCTTGTAGTTTTGATGTTCTAACGTTGGCCCCTGAATCGGGGTTACGGACAGTGCCTGGTGGGTAGTTTGACTGGGGCGGTCTCCTCCCAAAGAGTAACGGAGGAGCACGAAGGTGGGCTAAACACGGTTGGACATCGTGTGGTTAGTGCAATGGCATAAGCCCGCTTGACTGCGAGAATGACAATTCGAGCAGGTGCGAAAGCAGGTCATAGTGATCCGGTGGTTCTGAATGGAAGGGCCATCGCTCAACGGATAAAAGGTACTCCGGGGATAACAGGCTGATACCGCCCAAGAGTTCATATCGACGGCGGTGTTTGGCACCTCGATGTCGGCTCATCACATCCTGGGGCTGAAGTCGGTCCCAAGGGTATGGCTGTTCGCCATTTAAAGTGGTACGCGAGCTGGGTTTAGAACGTCGTGAGACAGTTCGGTCCCTATCTGCCGTGGGCGTTGGAAAATTGAAAGGGGCTGCTCCTAGTACGAGAGGACCGGAGTGGACGAACCTCTGGTGTTCGGGTTGTCATGCCAATGGCATTGCCCGGTAGCTAAGTTCGGAATCGATAACCGCTGAAAGCATCTAAGCGGGAAGCGAGCCTTGAGATGAGTTTTCCCTGGCACTATAAGTGTCCTAAAGGGTTGTCGTAGACTACGACGTTGATAGGCAGGGTGTGTAAGTGCTGCGAGGCATTGAGCTAACCTGTACTAATTGCCCGTGAGGCTTAACCATACAACACCCAAGGGGTTTTGTGGACTCAAAGAAAGACAGACCTTGAATGCGTTTGAAGAGATAGACTTTTAAATCAGTTTTCCGAATTTTAAAATTTGCTTGGCGACCATAGCATTGTGGACCCACCTGATTCCATGCCGAACTCAGAAGTGAAACACAATAGCGCCGATGGTAGTGTGGGGCTTCCCCATGTGAGAGTAGGACATCGCCAGGCTTTAATTTCGACTTATCTCGAAAGAGATGAGTCAACATAGTTTTCTGAGTAAAAACTTAGAATATTATGTTGACTTTNAAAGTGGAAAGCGTATTATACGCGTCCTGCTTAAGTGCTAAGGCACTGAAAGCGTTCTYTTTTTAGAGAACACGCTCTTTAACAATTTAAACCTATCAATCTGTGTGGGCACTCGTTGATGAATATCAAAACGTTTTATCGTTAGATAAAACAGATTCTTCGGAATCAAAATTGATTTCAATGAACTGAGTGACCAATCGAGATTAAGTTTACTTAGTCTTGGCACAGTCAATTCATTATCATTCTGTTCCTATTTATTTAAGAAGAGAGGGGTAATAGCTTTAGAATTACATGTTCTTTGTTTATTTTCGAATAGGCGAATGAATATTAGTTTTGAAGTCAGTATTCGTTGAGTCACAAAATCTTAAATTGAAGAGTTTGATCATGGCTCAGATTGAACGCTGGCGGCAGGCCTAACACATGCAAGTCGAGCGGAAACGACACTAACAATCCTTCGGGTGCGTTAATGGGCGTCGAGCGGCGGACGGGTGAGTAATGCCTAGGAAATTGCCTTGATGTGGGGGATAACCATTGGAAACGATGGCTAATAC
>NZ_JAKJSY010000005.1:0-19792 GCF_050337445.1 Vibrio minamisatsumaniensis
AGACGATGCTCATAACCCTAAAAGGATGAGCAATTTGGTGGCGTATTCTGCCTTAGGTCCCATACGCTGGCAAAAGAAAAAGCAGTATGGAAAACGGAATGTCTCAGAGAATGCGATGCACCGTTACAAAACAATTATAGGCCCCAAATTACACAGTAGAGACTTTAACAATCAACAACAGGAAATGATGCTAGGCGCATCAATATTGAATAGATTTACCCAGCTTGGTATGCCCGAGAGCTACCGAGTCGCCTGATGGCATCAAAAGACAGAGTGGGTTGAGTACGGAAACAAAGCCGCGCCAAAGCGATTGTTGAGATCTTCCCTGAGCTTGAAAACCGCATCAACGGCCACGCGGTTCGTGTACCGCTAGCGAATGCTTCTCTGACAGACATCATCTTCGAAGTGAAACAAGACACCACGGTAGAAGCAGTCAACGCGATGCTGCAAGAAGCATCTGAGAATGAACTGAAAGGCATTCTTGGCTTCGAAGAGCGTCCACTGGTGTCCATCGATTACAAAGGTGACCAACGTTCAACGATCGTAGATGCCCTCTCTACGATGTTGGTCGGCAAGCGCATGGTTAAGATCTATGCTTGGTATGACAACGAAATGGGGTACGCGACACGTACTGCTGAGTTGGTTCGTACCGTCGGCTTGGCGTAAGGGGGAATGACGATGACAGATTCTCAAGTACACCCAACATGGCAACTAGACCTAGAGCAAGGTGCGCTCATTCTGACTCCATGCCCAGGTACCAAAGAAGCAACGCTTGATGCGTCACTGGCTCAGCTAAAAGAGCAAGGCGTTGAAGCGATCGTGACAGCACTTGATGACCATGAGCTTGCCAGTAAAGACGTGGCGGCACTTGGCGAAAAAACACGTGCGCTAGGCATGCAATGGTTCCAGATCGAAATTGAAGACGACTGTGCACCGGGTGCTGATTTTGCTGCGAAGTGGCAAGCAGCTAGCCCTGAACTTCATAACATCGTCGATAACGGCGGCAAGGTCGCGATGCACTGCATGGGCGGCTCTGGTCGTACTGGTTTGTTCGCGGCTCATCTGCTGCTAGAGAAGAGTTGGGACATGAGCAAGATTGTTGAAGAGGTGCAGGCACTGCGTCCGGGTGTATTTACTAAGCCTACTCAGGTTGAATACATTAATGGCGTAGCAAACCGCTAATAAGCCATTGTTGTTATACAAGGAGCTTTTGGTATCGGGAGTGTTGAGCTTATCATGATCCAAAAGCTCTTTTTGTTTCGATTGCAGAGATAGTGTTATGTTTTCAAATCTAAGTAAGAGCGTTCGCCAATACATGTTGGTGACTTTCAACTACTGGAACTTCACCATTACTGATGGTGCACTTCGCATGCTGGTGGTTCTGTATTTTTACGATCTTGGCTACAGCTCGTTAGAGATTGCTTCACTGTTCCTTTTCTATGAATTTTTTGGTGTGGTAACGAACCTAATTGGGGGCTGGTTAGGGGCTCGTCTAGGCTTGAATAAAACCATGAACATCGGTTTAGGGATGCAAGTCGTCGCCTTAGGTATGCTCGCTGTGCCAAGTGCAATGTTGACTATTCCTTGGGTCATGGCGGCGCAGGCTTTGTCTGGTATCGCGAAAGACCTCAATAAGATGAGTGCCAAAAGCTCGATTAAGACGTTGGTTCCTGATGAACAACAAGGCGCGCTTTATAAGTGGATTGCAATTCTGACTGGATCGAAGAATGCGCTTAAAGGTGCTGGCTTTTTTATTGGCGGTTTGCTGCTCTCGACGATTGGCTTTCAATACGCGGTGCTTACGATGGCCGCAGTGCTGACATTGGTGTTCATCGGCAGCTTGATGAGCTTAGAAGCGGACATGGGTAAAGCGAAAACCAAACCTAAATTCAAACAGATCTTCTCTAAGTCTGAATCCATCAACATTCTATCTGCGGCGCGTATGTTCCTGTTTGGTGCTCGTGATGTGTGGTTTGTGATTGCTTTGCCGATTTACCTAGGCAGTGTGTTTGGATGGGATCACTCATGGGTAGGAGGCTTCTTAGCGGCTTGGACCATTGCTTATGGCTTTGTACAGGGCATTGCACCTAAGATTACCGGTAAAGCACAAGGCAAGGTGCCTGATGGACATGCCGCGCTATTATGGGCAGGGGGGCTTTGTTTCCGTACTCAACCCACTCTGTCTTTTGATGCCATCAGGCGACTCGGTAGCTCTCGGGCATACCAAGCTGGGTAAATCTATTCAATATTGATGCGCCTAGCATCATTTCCTGTTGTTGATTGTTAAAGTCTCTACTGTGTAATTTGGGGCCTATAATTGTTTTGTAACGGTGCATCGCATTCTCTGAGACATTCCGTTTTCCATACTGCTTTTTCTTTTGCCAGCGTATGGGACCTAAGGCAGAATACGCCACCAAATTGCTCATCCTTTTAGGGTTATGAGCATCGTCTGCATACAGATTTCCTTTGGGAGGAATGGCTATGTCACTCTCTGGAAATTTGCTCGTTAAAGCATCATAGACGTCATCGGTATCGTACATTTTATCTGCTGAAACATGGTCAACTTCCACATCAACTTGCTTACTTAATTCCTCGACAACCTGAAAATCCATAGTGTCTTTCTTCGTCAATATCGCGCCATGAATAATATGTTCATCACCAACAGCAAAGTGCGCTTTTTTCCAGCTGCGCTTTACGTTTACTTTATGTTTTTCCTGGTGCCATTCACCCTTACCAAATTCTTTCAGGCCAGTGGAATCAATGGCTATCGCCGCTAAATATTCATCGGGTTTGTCTGTTTTTTTGAATTTTGGCGTCTTAAGTTCAAGCTTAGAGAGACGCTTTGATAGACACGAAAAGTCAGGACAGGAGAGGTTTGTGTAGCCCATTTCCTGGAGGAGACTATCGATAAAGCCTTGAGTCTGTCGGAGAGGTTGTTTGAATACGAGTCTCAAATAATGGCATGCCATGATTGTGCTGTCTGGGTATTTTGGGGATGACCCTGTGCCATCGTAAGAGCGTTGCTCAGTTTGCCAATTCTCTATGATGTCGTCAGATAACCAGATATCAATGCGCCCACGATCACGAAGACTTTGGTTGTATTCAGCATAATTGGTTTGCCGATAGGTGTGCTTTTTGAAGTGATGACGTCTGGATTCGTTGTCTTTGTAAGGCATGATTTTTGAACTGGACACGAAGATAGATGGCAAGGATAAAGTAAGGCACGCTCAAATCAAAATTGACGATTTTATGAGCGCGTCAACAAAGCCGTTCCAAGGACACCCTGCATGGGTGATTCCATTATGGATAGTGGTTAGTGGTACGGGGGCTTTATGGTTGAGCTGGTTGGTTGCTAAATCGCCGAAAACGAGTTGGTTATTACCTTAGTTCTGCTGAAAGTCGTTGTACTAAAGTGATTAACGTTTCAATGCAAAGTGTAAGAACTTGTCACCTTGGTAGGTTAAGGTTCCTTTGTCGCCAGGGTTGAGGGCGTGAAAGTAGTGGATACCCACTTGGAATTCTCGTTTTGGGCCAACGACACCACGTTGAACGTAAATCCAATACTCACGATCTTCTTGGCCAGGCTCTGCGTCAGGAAGGTCGATGGATTGTTTGTCTAACACGGTGACATTCACTTTCTTTTCTGGTGCATTTTCACCTTGTGAGTGCTTTCGATAGAAACCAATAAATACCCAAGCCGCTAGAACCGCGAGTGCAAAGATGGCAAAAAAGAGTGAATTAGGCATATAACCTCCATGTCGTCGTGATGGCTATTCTAGTCTTTCAAGCTAAAGGGATATGTGTTTAAAGCTGTTATTCGTGAACTGTTGTAAACCAAACTGATTATTTTTCGGCAGACATCACATTTAATGGCCTGTTTGGGATAAGGCATTGTTATTTATGGTCTCTTTATCTCGTAAATAACGGTGATTTTGTATAAGAATAAGGAAATACTCAACTAGAATCATAGTGTGGAGTGGGAGGGTCAAGATGACCGATATTGAAAAAGTAGTGACAAGAACTCGTAATATAGAGAAATTATTGAGGCTTCAATATCACGCCGAAGGCGAAGGATTGCATGAGCTTGTAACCAGCTGTGAAGAAAGGTTACCGCACGATATGGTGAGTAAGCTGCGTTATATCGCAACGTGCCGTAACCGGGTTGTCAATGAACATGAGGCTAAGTTGGAAGATCAACATAAGTTCATCATGATGTGTAACGACTGTGAGAAGGCGTTGACCCCACGTAGTGGTCGTTTTATCTGGCGAGTAGCCGTCTTACTGATGATAGCAATGACTTTAGCTGCTGTGGGTTTCTATTATGCGAACTGGGATGTGCTCACACTGCATCTGTTTTCGAAGTGAAAAAATTGAACAAAAAAAGGGACGCCATGGCGTCCCTTTTTTATCTGTAACTTGCTTAGTACATCATCGGTAGTGTCATTAGACCTACAACTACCGCGATCATTACAAGTCCTTGTCTTTGCGAAGATGAAATCATAACACTACTCCTAAATTTGGTTGTCTCTCGCTATGTCTTAAACAATAGCACTAATTATGGCTTTAGATCAAGAATTACTTTCGAAAGCTTTAAAAGTGGAGAGAAACTATTGGTTTTTGGCCTGTTTGGGGGTGTTTAACTGTATTTTCGGAGTGTTCTTATTTTGTGCGTTATGATTCATGTTTGTTCCTTTTTAATATAAGTCATTGTTTTTTAATGGTTGTTTTGTGTGATTTATATTGTTAAATGTTGTTAAACTGTATTAATAAGGGTTGGCGATGTATGGGTTTGTTTTTGTCGGTTTTTTTAGTTTTTGGTTTGAATTTTGTGGTGATTTTTACAGAGGACTTGGAGAAATATGACAAAGTGGGACTTTACAAAAGAAAATTGGCTACTTTATCAGTCTAGACTTAGGTAGCGTTTTTGTTTTCCTGTTAACCTTGAGTTTACTTGTTTAAGTTGTTGTTATTGTTTGATTTAAATGTGGTGTTTTTAATTTTTAAAGTGTGGAATTTAGCGATATAGGGCCCGTTTTTTGTGGATTCTATAGGTTAGAATTGACCAAAACTCCAGTATGGCTACTCTAATGCCCGTTTGAATGGGTTTTATGCTAATTCGCTCTATTTTTAAACGAATAGCCGTTATTACTGTGTTCATTATTACGACTTCAACCTAAAGAGACTCTTTTTCGTGGAAGCGTAATCAAGATCCAATTTTGAGGAGCCGAGGCTTTACATCAACACTCGTGTGCCTAGACTGGCGACGATTTAAAGCAATAGGGCAAATGGTATGTGGAGTTGGTTGGCGGTTTCCTTGTCTGGTATCGGAGCAATATCAGGAACGAAACATGGACATATCGGTCAGGCCTTATCGTATAAGGTTTTTACCTTTTTCTTATTAGCGACTATCGCTTTAACTCAATCTGTCGTTGCTGATTTTACCTATTGGATAGTGGCTGGGTTAGCGATCTCTGCGATCGCAGATGTCTTTCATACTGTTGCTCAAAAACGCCCCCTGCATTTTATTTGTTTCTTACTGGCTCAGCTCTGTTACAGCAAAGCATTTTGGTTGCAGCTCTCAGGAGAAATGGTCTGGTGGTTGTTCGCATTCCTATTAGCGGCTTGTGTCGTGGCTTTCTTCTTACTTCTTCCTCGCTTAGACAAACTCGTCTTTCCTGTGGTTATCATGGGTATCGTGCTTATTCAGCTTGCATGGGCTTCTGGTGAGCTCTGGTTGCTTGATCCTGAACTGTCGCATGCGGTGGGTTTTGCTGGTTGTACCGTATTACTGCTTTCGGCATTAGCGTACGCTCTGAATTTCTACCGTAGCCCAATCAAAGGTGCCTACTTTTGGGTGACGGGCAGTTACTTTCTGGCGCACGCTCTTATTGTGGCTTCCCTTACCATTTAGGGTAGAGCTAACCTAACTCTGAGCTACATCAATACTGCTCAGATGAAAGTAAGTACTCTACATTTATTTCATTAAACATGAGATAGCGTTATGACTACCGAAATTCATGCACACAACGTTTTAAACCTACTGAGTGAAAAGTCATTGACTCGTGAAGAGTTGACACAAACGCTCGCGCAAACCTACGGGACAGAAGCGCGTTTCCATACGTGCAAGCTCAATGGTTTGGATTTGGATGGCCTGCTGAAGTTTTTCCTGAAGATGGAGAAGGTTGTGGTTGTTGATAACAAACTTTGCACCAATCGTGAGCGTGTATGCCACCACTGAACTATAGCCACAACGGGTTTTTTTGAGTCTTTTGACTTTTAGATATTCGGCGAGTAGAGATGATATTTTCAGCGGCTAAATATAAAGAAGCCGCTCAATTGAGCGGCTTCTCTGGGTTGACGATGTCACGGTATTTACATCATGTGTTTACGTCGGATATCGAGTAGAGCGAAAATACCAAAAATCAATATTGACCATTTATCCCAGCGTGACATGTTGATTTTATCACCGAAAGCACCGATAAAGATGAGCATTTGCAGGCCGTGCATGAAGAGCAAAAATGCGGTCATGATGTAAAGTGCAATGGCTCCATTACCTGGGAACGGGTGGAAAATGTTGACGATTAAGACAAACCAAACAAAGGCAATGGCTGCTTTTGCTAGTGGAAGCAAGAACTTCATTCAATAACTCCTATTCTTCAGTGATTCGATTGAACAGTCGGTAGCTGGACTGTCCTGTGGTCTTATCGCGATGCAATTCCCAGTTATCTGGCATAGCTTCGAGTTTCAGTTCTTTCTCTGTCTCAATGTAAATGATGGCATTGTCTGTAAGCCAACCGTTACTCTCAAGCAGTTGTACGGTTTCTGCCAGCAAGCCTTTACGAAATGGTGGATCAAGAAAAACCATATCGTAAGGAGTGCCTGGCTTCTTAAGGAAAGCGATAGCATCAGTATTCACGACATTGATGTTGTCTGCCTTGAGTTCTTTCGCGTTATCAGAAAGCTGTTTGGCCGCCTTTGGATTCATTTCGAGCAGTGTCACCATTTTTGCTTGGCGAGAAGCGGCTTCAAACCCTAGGCCGCCAGAACCGGCAAATACATCCAAGCAAGTTGAATGTGGGATATCTTGAGCCACCCAGTTAAAGAGCGTCTCTTTTACTCGGTCAATGGTTGGGCGTAATCCTTCTAAATCATGAACAGGCAGTTTTCTACCTCTCCATGAGCCACTAATAATTCGAACAAAGCCTCCGGATGGCTTTTTTTGTGATGTGTTTTGCTGGCGACGTCTTACCATAGATTTTTTGACCGCTAATAAAGTGATACTATACCAAACCCAATTTAACGGGGTTCGTGTATTAAATAAATTTGCAATGACAAAGTGTATCAAGCTAAAAGCAAACTTATCACTGCTTTGTCATTTTTCTTTACTATTCGTTTGTACAAGCTTGTATTGTATAACAATAGCAAAGAGTCGACGTGTATTAAGTCAATACAGCTAATTAGTAGATCTAGGAAACTCCTCTGATGACGGAAAAAAAGAAGCGCGGATTATTATCGTGGCTTGGTTTTGGTGAAGAAGAACAAAGCCCAAAAACTCAGAATGAAGCGAACGTAGAAAACGTTGAAGATCAAACTGAAGTTGAATCACAAGTTGAGGCTGAACAGGTCGCGCCTGAAGCTGATATCGCTAAGCCAAATGAACCTAAATCAGTTGAATCTGATCAAGCGCTTGAAGAGACTCAACAAGAGCGGCAACCTGTCGCAGCAGAAGCAGAACAGGAAGAAGTGGTTGCTCCTCAAGCTCAGGTTGAAGAAGTACAAGAGAAGCCGACAGAAAGCTTCTTTGCTCGCCTTAAGCGCAGCCTAAGCCGCACTAAAGCAAACATCGGTGCGGGTTTCTTTGGTCTGTTCAAAGGCAAGCAAATCGATGAAGACCTGTTTGAAGAGCTAGAAGAGCAACTTCTGATTGCTGACGTGGGTATGAATACCACGGTTAAGATCATTGAAAACCTGACAGAAAAAGCATCTCGCAATGACCTGAAAGATGGTGAAGCACTTTATGGTCTGCTTAAAGAAGAGATGGCAGACATCTTAAGCCAAGTGGAACAGCCTCTGGTTGTGGATACCACTAAAACACCTTACGTTATCTTAATGGTGGGTGTGAACGGTGTAGGTAAGACTACGACCATCGGTAAGCTGGCGAAACAATTCCAAAATGAAGGCAAAAAAGTGATGCTTGCGGCAGGTGATACCTTCCGTGCCGCAGCCGTTGAACAGCTTCAGGTTTGGGGGCAGCGTAACGAGGTGCCGGTTATCGCTCAACATACTGGTGCGGACAGTGCATCTGTTATTTATGATGCGATTGAAGCGGCAAAAGCACGTGGTGTCGATGTGGTGATTGCCGATACTGCAGGTCGTTTACAGAACAAGAGCAACTTGATGGAAGAGCTCCGTAAGATTGTTCGTGTAATGAAGAAAATTGATGACTCTGCACCACACGAAATCATGCTAACGCTCGATGCAGGTACAGGCCAGAACGCGATCAGTCAAGCTAAACTGTTCAGTGAGGTCGCGCCAGTAACGGGGATCACGTTAACTAAGTTAGACGGAACAGCGAAAGGTGGGGTGATTTTCTCTATTGCTGATCAGTTCCAAATCCCAATTCGCTATATTGGTGTCGGTGAAGGTATTGATGACCTGCGTCCATTTGAGTCGAAAGACTTTATTGAAGCGCTATTTAGTCGCGAAGAGTAATGCGAGCAGTAAAGTGTTTTATCTTCAATCTGCTACCGTTTTAAATTTGATATTAGTGATCGTAAGAGGAATTTTCGGTGATCAAATTTCAGCAAGTGAGTAAGGCCTACCGAGGCGGACGTCAAGCACTCCAAAAGGTGGACTTTCACCTCAAACGTGGAGAGATGGCATTTTTAGGCGGGCACTCCGGTGCTGGTAAAAGTACCTTGCTGAAGTTGATCTGCGCGATAGAGCGCCCAACTGACGGACGAGTTTGGTTTAATGAACACGATATCACTCGTATCCCAGCGAAAGATATCCCTTTTTTACGCCGTAATATTGGGATTGTTTTTCAAGACCATCGATTGCTGATGGATCGCTCGATCTTCGATAATGTCGCTCTGCCTATGCGTATTGAATCTATTTCTGAAAATGAAATAAAGCGTCGAGTCAGTGCAGCGTTAGATAAAACCGGTCTGCTAGATAAAGCTCGTTGCTTGCCGAGCCAACTTTCTGGTGGCGAACAACAACGCGTGGGTATTGCTCGCGCTGTGGTTAACCGCCCAACTCTGCTGTTAGCCGATGAACCCACCGGTAACTTAGATCCTGAATTATCTAACCGCGTGCTGCGATTATTTGAAGAGTTCAATCGTGCCGGTGTCACGATCATCCTAGCGACGCACGATATCGGGTTAGTGAACACTCGCCCTCAATACCGTCATCTTGAATTAAACCAAGGCTTTTTGAGTGAGGTTGAAGACTATGGCCGTGAATAAGCGTATCAAGAAGCCTCAATCTAACCGAGGTGCAAACCGTGTCAAAAGTGATGGTTTTTTTGTTATTCATTGGAAGCAAGCCAAAGCATCTTTCATGCAAATGTGGCAACGCCCGTTAGGCAATTTACTGACACTAGCGGTGATCTCTATGGCTTTAGCAATGCCGGCTTGCTTGTACTTACTGGGTAAAAATGTAGGTGAAGTGGCGCAAGATGTCACCAGCCCGTCACAAATAAGTGCTTATGTAGAGGACGGTATTCCTGAGCCACGAGTCATGGTGTTGAAGGATGAAATCGAAAGTTGGGATCAAGTTGAGCTGGTGGAATATATTTCACCCCAACAGGGGCTCGCTGATCTCAGTCAGTATTCTGGTTTCGAAGATGCCCTGACTATTCTCGATGATTATTCATTGCCTGGGGTTTTGGTGATTACGCCAAGCGTACACAGCGATACCTCAATTAAAGAATTGGCAAATACCGTTAAAAAGCAAGAGTTGGTGACCGATGTTCGCTTAGACGAAGATTGGCTCGCTCGATTAGATGCGATCAAAGCATTGGCAATGGTGATTGTTATTACTTTAACGACATTGATGTTGGGTGCTGTGTTTTTGATTATTGGCAATACACTGCGATTTAATGTGTTGGCACATAAAGATGAGATTCAAACTATGAAGCTGATTGGTGCCACCGATAGCTTCATCTTACGACCATATTTGTATTCAGGAATGTGGTTTGGTGTATTAGGCTCGGTTACGGCTTGGATAATGACGGCTCTTATCACGGTATTGTTGAATAGTGCAGTCGATGACTTGGCTCAGCTTTATGATAGCCATTTTCGTCTCATTGGTTTGAGTTGGGATGAGTCTTTACTGCTTCTGATTGTTGGAACTTTGCTTGGCAGTGTGGCGGCTAAGTTGTCTGCGCAGCGTCATCTAAAAGAAATTGAACCTGTTTAAGTGAATGGAGTCATATTTAAACAGGAAATAGGCACTTCTTAACCAGTTTTAGCCTTGTATAGACGAATTGATTATGCATAATTACTTCCCCCTTCTTGAAACCTGTTCATTTTAGGTTCAAGATTGTTGGGTTTTAATAGATGTATTACTCCAGATCAGAGATTGATGAGGAACCGAATGGCAAACCAAGCGTATCAAATGGCTTTAGTCACACAAGATAGTTTAGATAGCTATATCCGTTCAGCGAACAGCTACCCAATGCTGACACCTGAAGAGGAACGTGGACTTGCAGAGCGATTACATTACAAAGGTGAGATAGATGCAGCGAAAGGCTTGATCCTTTCCCACTTGCGATTTGTGGTACACGTTGCAAGAGGCTACTCTGGTTACGGGTTACCAATGGCTGATCTTGTCCAAGAAGGTAACATCGGCTTGATGAAGGCTGTTAAGCGCTTCAATCCAGAAGTTGGTGTTCGTCTGGTCTCGTTTGCTGTTCACTGGATCAAAGCTGAAATCCATGAATACGTTCTACGTAACTGGCGTATCGTTAAAATTGCGACCACTAAAGCACAGCGTAAACTGTTCTTTAACCTTCGTAAGTCTAAAAAGCGTTTGGGTTGGTTCAACAACGGTGAAGTTGAGACGGTGGCTCGTGAACTGGGTGTTGAGCCTTCAGAAGTTCGTGAGATGGAATCCCGCCTAGCAGCACAAGATGCGACGTTTGAAGCGCCTATGGACGATGACGATGGCGGCTCTGCTTACACGGCACCAGTTTACTACCTAGAAGATAAAGCATCAGACGTTGCTGAAACGGTTGAAGCGGCTAACTGGGAGTCACACACCAATAATCGTCTAGGGTTGGCATTAGCAAGCTTAGATGAGCGTAGCCAACACATTGTTCGCTCACGTTGGTTAGACGATAACAAAGCAACGCTGCAAGACTTAGCGGATACCTACAGTATCTCTGCTGAGCGTGTTCGCCAGTTAGAAAAGAATGCGATGAAGAAATTGAAACAAGCCGTTGGTGATTTCTAATAGCATCTAGTTTCTATTAGCTTCTACCTTCTAATAGTAGAGTAGAGCTAACAAATAGCTGAATTTTGAAAAGGCCGAGATCGAGAGATCTCGGCTTTTTTATTGGGGATCGATGTCACCGTCTTTTTGATCGAGATTTTCAAAAAAAATGTGGATAACTCTGTGAGAAGTTTATTCGTCAGCTGTCTAAAAGCAGGGTGTAATAAGGCTTTGTGAGGGTTTGTGCTGTGGGGATAGTTTTCATAACACACACAGTTAGATCAGGATCATTACTACATGTTGTGGATCTGTTTTTCAAAAAACACTTTATCAACGCAATCCACAGATTTATCCACAAATGCTGTAAAAGTGATCGCTAGTGGATAACCTTATTAAGTGGATGTGATTGTTCGCCTTGGGATAGGTTACAATGACAGCAAAGTCAATCAGCATAAAAGAGAAAGTTATGGACCAGTTTAAACATATTGACGTAAAAGGCGCACAAGCCCTCATTGAACAAGCCGAAGCGAGACTTGTCGATATACGTGATCCGCAGTCTTTTGCCGTCGCTCACTCAAAAACAGCCTATCACTTGACGAATGATACAATGGTGTCGTTCATGAATGAGGTTGAGTTTGAACAGCCTATTTTGGTGATGTGTTACCACGGCATTAGTAGCCAAGGTGCAGCTCAATATTTAGTGAATCAAGGCTTTGAAGAGGTATACAGTGTTGATGGTGGTTTTGAAGCTTGGCAGCGCGCTGAACTTCCAGTCGTTGCTGGCTTATAACTTTTATCATCGTCATCGCTTCAAGCATTTCTCATAGTATGATTAGGAAGTAACAATGATTAGACTGATGGTGTTAGACAACCCTCGTCTGGCTCAAGCATTTATTGACTATATGGCCTCGCGTCAGATCCCTATTCAGATGTCTCCAGAGGGAGAAGGGCGTTTTGCTCTTTGGCTTCTTGATAGTCAATTTCAGGTTGAAACCGAAGCTGAGCGGAATCGTTTTCTAGCTGAACCCAACCATAAGCGCTATCAAGCGGCGTCTTGGGATATGGCCGAGACCAGAAAGAGTAACTTTCATTACCACACGCCAAGCTTCATGGGCATGATCAAAGCCAAAGCGGGGCCGGTGACACTGAGCCTGATGTTGGTGTGTATGGTCATTTTTGTGCTGCAACAGATCGGTTTTGGCCAAGCTATTTTCAATGCCCTGCATTTCCCAGCTTTTGATGGACAGCAATGGCAGCTGTGGCGTTGGCTGAGTCATGCCGTTCTCCACTTCTCCGTTATGCACATCGCATTTAATATTTTGTGGTGGTGGCAGTTAGGTGGGGACATTGAGAAGAAACTAGGCAGCCTCAAATTACTTCAGATCTTTGCTGTCTCTTCTGCGCTTTCAGGTGCTGGGCAGTATTGGGTTGAAGGGGCGAACTTCGGTGGTTTGTCTGGTGTTGTGTATGCCTTGGTTGGTTATTTATGGGTTGTTGGTGCGAAGGCACCACAACTTGGTTTAGGTATCCCGAGACAGATTGTCGGCTTTATGTTGGTGTGGTTGGTACTTGGCTATATGCTGCCATTTATGGCTATCGCAAATACCGCCCATTTAGCAGGTTTGGCTGCAGGTTTGATTATTGGGTTAATTGATTCAATGAAGGCGCCCAGTTCGACCAGGCACTAGCGTATACTCAAAAATGCGCTAATGATAGATGTAAAAAAAACGGCTTGATGGCCGTTTTTTATTTGAATACTGAGTTAATATCACTGGTAGAGATACTTGGTAAATAATAAATCCGCGATGAGTGTTTTTCCTGTCTCAGGAAGTAGAATCTCATTGAGGTGTGCAACCAATATTTTTCTCAAATCTTCACGACCGGACAGAGATTTAATCGTTTCTTCGTTTTGTTTGCCGAGTAACTCAATGACAGCATCACGGATCAATGGTTGATGATACTCAATGGTCGCTAAGTCTTTGCTATCGGCAACCATGATATCGAGGCGCACTTGAATGTAGCCCAGCTTTTTCCCTTTAGTATGGAAATTGGTGGTCAGGTCTGGCTCTAGCGTGAAGTAGGCGAGCTTAGAGGTTGGCTCTTCTTTTGCAAAACACGATGCAGGAAAGAGCAAGCTCATCGCAAGAAATATTTGGGCTACATAACGTTTGTGCATATTTATGACTTTTCTTTAGTTTATTCGCGATACTCGAAACGCATTAGTCTTGTTACAATGAGCAGTCTAAATCCCAATACATTGATAGTTCGAAGAGCGCTTTAATTTTTCGAAAGTTAGTTCCTTATTATACGTGTAAAGTCACTTATTGAATACCAGTATGAATCAGCCAATATCGCTGTATCTTAATTCGTTAATGAATGTAGATTGGCAAAGTACAGAAACATTTGATTTTCCAAATGAAATGACTAAAGAGTGGCTTATGGAACAAGGCTCTCTTTCCCGTAAATTGGGCAAGTGTTGTGAACATCTATCTGTTGAGTTACTTCACAATCAAGTTGTAGAACGCTCGATACTGCAGCGAGATGAAGAGTATCTTTTATCATCATATGATTGCTTATTACGTAAGGTTATTTTGAAAGGTGATGATGTTCAGTGGGTGTTAGGCCGAACCTTAATTCCCCGAATCACGTTAGAAGATCAACATTCCGATCTTTCCCAACAGGGCAATGTTCCGCTTGGGCTGACGGTGTTCAGCGCTGAGAACGTGGAGCGGGATGCGCTGCAAGTCGGTTGGGCTCTTGTGGGTGATGTGCGACTGCTCGCACGTCGCTCTCGATTATGGATGAATCATAAGCCGATGCTTGTGGCTGAACTGTTTTTACCTGCATCCCCTATTTACTCTAAGGAGAATGTGTAAATGCTTGCCGTCAAAGCGAAAGCGTACTGGCAATTAACGCGAATGAATCGCCCGATTGGTACCTTGTTACTCCTATGGCCGACTCTGTGGTCGCTGATTATTGCTGCGCAAGGCATACCTGACTTGGATGTTTTGGTTGTTTTCGTTATCGGTGTGGTACTGATGCGCTCGGCGGGTTGTGTGATCAATGATTTTGCTGATCGTAAAGTGGATGGTCATGTAAAACGTACTAAGCAGCGCCCACTGCCTTCAGGTTTGGTTTCCAGTAAGGAGGCTATTGTACTTTTTTTAGTGTTAGCTATGGTTTCATTTTTCTTGGTACTCACCATGAATCCTCTGACGATTAAGCTTTCCTTTATCGGGGTAGGTTTAGCTTTTATTTACCCTTTCATGAAGCGTTTTACTCATCTTCCACAGTTGTTTCTTGGATTGGCTTTTAGCTGGGCAATACCAATGGCTTGGGCTGCCCAAACCAATGATTTACCAGGTTTTGTTTGGTTTATTTTCACAATTAATGCATTGTGGACGATTGCTTACGATACGCAATACGCGATGGTCGACCGAGATGATGACCTGAAGATTGGTATTAAATCGACGGCGATTTTATTTGGTCGCTTTGATAAGTTGAGCATTGGTTTCTTGCAGCTAGTGACGTTGGCGATGTTGATGGTGCTGGGAGTTCACTATCAACTGGGTGATGTTTTCTACTGGGCGTTATTGATTGTTGGTAGCTTGTTCGTTTATCAACAACACTTGATGCGTCATCGAGATCGTGACTTATGTTTCCAAGCTTTTCTAAATAACAACTATGTCGGTATGGTTGTGACTGCGGGTTTGTTCATTTCCTTTTGGTAAGTTCTCGTCTTCGTATCAGTGAACGTTAAAGAAAAGGCACCCATCGGTGCCTTTTTTGAACGTCCAGCTTTGCTATTAAAGAGAATCCTCGCCGAGAGATTACTCTACTTGGTGGATACTTTCTTGAATGGTTAAACGTACTTCTGGGTAAAGCAGTGAATAGAGAAGTTGAGCAAAGAGCTGAGTCTTTTCTAAATCGCAATTTCCATCATTATCTAGGTATTGCTGTTGCTTAAGCGTTGCGAACATCGATGCAAATACGCCTTTGTCGAAGAACTCCGGTGCATTGATACCTTGTAAACGACCAAGGCGTTGTGCGATGTCTTGGCTCTTCTGTTCAAGGTCAGACTTATCCAGCTCTGGATTCTCTGCCAATAGGTTGAGAGCAATAGAGTAGCGCTGTAGCGTTTCTGAAATCGTACGACCCAACAGCATCAGGGCTTGGCTGTTTGATTGGTTGATCGTCACTTCGTTATCGGAAACCACAAGCATGCCTTGGTTAACCAGCTCTTCAATGATGTTCGACACTACGTTTTCGAGCTTGTCTTCGTCGTAGCTTAGGAACAGCTCTTTCTTTAAGAACGGGTAGATAGCAGCAACGTTCTCTTGAATTGCGTCAATCGATAAACCGCGCTGACGAATAGTCATCTGTGCAATTAATGATGGTAGAGCAAATAAGTGAATGATGTTATTACGGTAGTAGGTCATCAAAATAGATTGATGGCGGTCAAGCGAAATGATGTCGCCCATTGAATCTGATTCAATCAAGAACTTGTTCAGTGATTCTGCGTGTTTGACTAGATCTTCTGCGCTGTCTTTTGGCACGGTAAACGTATCTGAGTAAGGTACGTTCTTTAGTAAAGATAGGTAGCAGTTGATTTGAGAAACCAAAGAGTCACGAGACAATGCACGCTGCCTTGAAGCCAATAGCGCCGTTGCACAAAGTGTCAGAGCATTGGTCGCGGCGGCATCATTAATGTGCGTCATCATCTTAGTCGCTAAGTCGTTGACCACTGGATTCATCCACTGCGGTTTGCTGGTACCCATTGGATCAATATCTTTCGTCCACTCTGGCGCATGTTCGTTTAGGTATTGGTTAAGCTGAATTGGTTCACCGAAGTTGACGTAGCCTTTACCGAAGTTACGCAGTTTACGTAGAGTACGAATCACTAAGCTGGCATTTTCTTTTTCTTTACGCTTACCACGAAGCTCTTTCGCGTAAGTGGCCACTTCCATTACGTGTTCGTAACCGATATAGACAGGAACGAGTGTTACTGGACGATTCATTCCGCGTAACATTGCCTGAATGGTCATCGCGAGCATGCCTGTCTTCGCTTGCAGTAGACGACCAGTACGAGAACGTCCCCCTTCACTGAAGTACTCGACTGAGTAACCTTTAGCAAAAAGTTCTGCGAGATATTCACGGAAAATGGTTGAATAAAGCTTGTTGCCTTTGAAGCTACGACGAATAAAGAACGCACCACCATGACGGAAGATAGGACCGGCAGGGAAGAAGTTCAGGTTGATACCCGCAGCGATGTGCGGAGGCACCATGCCTTCGTGATAAAGTACATAAGAAAGCAGTAGGTAATCCATATGGCTGCGGTGACAAGGTACATAAACGATCTCATGGCCATCTTGAGCTAGCTTACGCACCGTTGAAGCGTTGTTAATATGCAAGCCTTGATACAATTTATTCCACAACCAACCAAGAATCTTCTCACCCCGTTTGATCAGTGAGTAAGAGAAGTTTGCCGCGATCTCGTCCATGATATCTTGAGCTTCTTTGCTCGCTTTCTCGATCGAGATGTTCTTTGCTTGTGCTTCGTCTTCAATCGCTTTCTTGATCGCTTCTGATTTTAACAGGCGGTTGAAAAGGGCTTGGCGGCTTGGCAGGTTAGGTCCTGACGCAGCAAGTTTTTGGCGAGAGAAGTGAATACGTGCAACGCGCGCCAGCTTGTGCGCAATGGTGCTGTGAGTACCATGAGAGTTCGCCATGTAACGTAAAGAAACAACAGGGCTGAAACGAACCAAGCAGTCACGACCCGCGAGTAATACCGCTTTAGATTTCTCTAAGCCATTCATGGCTTGTAAGTAAGGTCTTTGGTTACTCTCTTTGCCTGGTTTACGCCCCCATAATACAGTCGCTGGGATAACTTGAACATCGAGCTCTGAGTCTTCTGCGTGCAGCGAAAGCAGCTCCGAGAAGAGATCAATTGAAGAGCTTGGTACATAATCATCATCTTGAAGCAGAGTTTTTCGAGAAGAGATAAAAACGTAGCGTTGCAGTGATTTTCCGTTGATTTCAAGTTTACTCAAAGGGTCTGGTAAACTTAATTCAAGCGCATGTTTTTGCAATGTAAGAATATCTACACTTGAGCGAAACGGTAAGGCGTATACAATCGGTTTGCTCAAATCAATGTTCAAATCCTCAACTGGATTCGAGGGGATTGATGTACCCTTTACCAATATGGATAAAGGTAGTTTCATTAATGAACGTGAAAAAGATTGTCCAGAAGACATATAGGTTCACTGCCTCAATAGTTATTTCAATGTGCTTAAGCGTATCTCTATTTCTGATCTGAAATGAAAAGGATAAAACCTATTGGTGAAATAGGGATAAGCCTAGGCGTAAATTTAATCGATGCAAGAATACCAGAAACTGGTCTAACCTTTTAATGGAAATAGCCATATTGCCGTTAAGTTTGTGGAAAAACATGCATCGACTAATCAAGTATAGGGTCAACAATGACTAAAAAATCAAACACTGGATTTAAACGTATAGTGAAAGCTGCAGGCTTTTCATGGCAAGGTATCAAGAGTTCGTTTAAAAGCGAGGCTGCATTTCGACAAGAAGTGTTTATGGCTGCCGTACTTATTCCGTTAGCATTTTACTTAGACGTTAGCCAAATTGAACGCATCTTAATGATCTCGGTTGTGGTATTAGTTATGGTTGTCGAATTAATCAATACCGCGATTGAAGCGGTCGTTGATCGAATTGGTAGTGAATATCATGAGCTATCTGGAATGGCGAAAGATGTCGGTTCTGCAGCCGTCTTTATGTGTTTAGCGCTAGCGGGTTATGTTTGGTTTGAGATTTTATTTCTGTAATTGGTTAAAAATGAACTAAAAACAACCAATTGCTTTGCTTTTGTCCAGTTACTGGATATACTCACAGTTAACTGTATAAAAAGACAGGTGAATCATGAAGCCATTAACGCCTCGCCAGCAACAAGTCTTTGATCTTATCAAAAGTAAAATTGAAGATTCCGGTATGCCACCGACACGTGCAGAAATCGCGCGTGAACTAGGCTTCCGTTCTGCAAATGCTGCAGAAGAACATTTAAAAGCTCTTGCTCGTAAAGAAGCGATTGAGATTATCCCGGGCGCATCTCGTGGTATTCGTATTTTGCTTGAAGATGCAGCAAATGAAGAACAAGGTTTACCATTAATCGGTCAGGTTGCCGCTGGTGAGCCTATTCTTGCTCAAGAGCATGTAGAAATGCATTACCAAGTTGATCCCGGCATGTTTAAACCACAGGCTGACTTCTTACTTCGCGTCAATGGCGAAAGTATGAAAGACATCGGTATTATGGATGGTGATCTACTGGCTGTTCATAAAACACAAGATGTGCGCGATGGTCAGGTTGTTGTGGCTCGTGTTGATGATGATGTAACGGTAAAACGCCTAGAACGTAAGGGTTCTACCGTTCTGTTACATGCTGAAAATGAAGCGTTTTCTCCAATCCAAGTTGATCTAGAATCTCAGCATTTGGCTATTGAAGGACTTGCTGTTGGTATTATTCGTAACACCGACTGGATGTAATCATTACAAGCAGATTATTGATATCCATTCTCAATAATCAGGCATTGCTATTGATAATCATCTTCTTTGTCGAGAGACAAGGAAGATGATTATGCCACCTCTAACTAAGCCTTAAATGAAGGCGTTTGTTCGTAAACATTGCTCTTCTTAGCCAAGCTCTGCACATCAAAAGTTTCAAGTGCCGACGAATCTTGCGCCACAATAAGGTCCACGGGCTTGCCTATTACTATCCAGGGGCGCTTACCGATTTGTTACGTCTGAATCACCAAAAAATCGAGCAAATAAGTTGATATCTCGATAGTTACGGCCATCAGCGGACGTAAGTGGCGGATTTTGTGTGCTTGGGTCTTTATCTGATCCTTGCAGGTTACAGTGCTGTCCCCAAATAGAAGTACCTTGTTGCCAAAGGTTCATATATTGATCACAATCTACTTCATTCATCCCATCATCCCAAGTGATAGCTTGAACATAATAAGGTATGTTATTGGGTGTCATATCGTTGAAGGGCTTTGTTGACGCGCTCATAAAATCGTCAATTTTGATTTGAGCGTGCCTTACTTTATCCTTGCCATCTATCTTCGTGTCCAGTTCAAAAATCATGCCTTACAAAGACAACGAATCCAGACGTCATCACTTCAAAAAGCACACCTATCGGCAAACCAATTATGCTGAATACAACCAAAGTCTTCGTGATCGTGGGCGCATTGATATCTGGTTATCTGACGACATCATAGAGAATTGGCAAACTGAGCAACGCTCTTACGATGGCACAGGGTCATCCCCAAAATACCCAGACAGC
>NZ_JAKJSY010000006.1:0-4929 GCF_050337445.1 Vibrio minamisatsumaniensis
ACATTAAATATCTGAACAATATCGTTGAGCAGAGTCACCGTTGGGTGAAGCAGAAAACGCGTCAAGCGCTGGGTTGGAAATCAATGGAAGGAGCCTTGGCAAGTTTGCACGGACGAGAAATGTGGACGATGTTGAAACAAGACCAGATAGATGTTGAAGGGCAGACGGCCTTTGAGCTATTCTACGCACTCGCAGTATAATTGTATCTGTAGTATGGGTCTATCACGCCTCTAACTATATTTGCGACAGAACCGGTTATAGCGAATTATGTTAGGCATCAGGGCGAAAAGGATTCTGGTCAACTCCGCATGGAGTTGTAACAGTAAGTACCCCGTACATGCGATCTACTTTGGACAACGGAGAGCCACCTTGAAGAGACCACAACCAGTACTGGGAAAGACCGGTATGCTATTTTTTCTCGTCATAATAAGTGCTTTCCCTCCATTAACTATCGACCTTTACTTACCTGCACTTCCGCAGATGGTAGAGGTGTTTAATACTGACCGATCAACGGTCAACCTAACCCTGAGCAGCTACTTCGCTACTTACGCCATCAGTCTTTTGTTCTGGGGGCCGATCAGCGAAAAATTCGGTCGTAGGCCGATCCTATTGATTGGATTAGCGAGCTATATGGCCGCAAGCATATTGTGCGCGATAACCAATAACATCGAACAACTAATTGGTGCTCGTGTATTCCAAGCCTTTGCTGGCAGTGCTATCACCGTTATCGCTACCGCCATTGTCAAAGATCTTTATGACGGCCGAGAACGTGAAAAAATCATGTCGACTATTATGTCTCTGGTGATCATAGCACCAATAGTTGCACCTGTATTTGGTGCCTTTCTACTAAAAATGGCTTCTTGGCGAATGATGTTTGTCACCCTTGTCGTTTTTGGTGTATTCGCGTCAGTATTAGCTTGCTGCTACCGAGAAACTCTCGAAACCAAATACCAAGGTTCTATGTTCCGCTCGTGGGTAAGAATGGGCGTGGTCATGAAAAATCGCTCGTTCATCAAGCTACTGGTCATTTTCTCTATCATACCGATGGCGTTGATGGGATTTCTTGCGGCGGGTTCTTATATCTACATCGATCACTTTGGATTGACCGAACAACAGTTTAGTTACGCGTTCGCATTTAATGCATTATGCGCCTCATTTGGTCCAACAATTTACATCAAGTTGTCCTACCGAATACCGGCTCAAAAGGTCATATCAGGATGTTTTGCTTTGTTGGCGCTTGCAGGCATCTTCACCCTAACCATTGGCGACCGATCCCCTTGGTTATTCATGTTCATCGCAGCACCAGCGACACTGGTAGCGATCATCATACAGGTACCGGGCACCAACTTGATGTTGAACCAACAAGATCATGACACAGGCTCTGCCGTCGCACTGATACAGTTCTTCAGCATGATTTGTGGTTCGTTTGGCATGGTGTTGGTTTCAATCCGGCCAGAATCATTAATTGAAGACTTAGGCTTTATCCAATTATCCGTCGGTACACTAGCCGGCCTGATGTGGCTAATGGTCAGGAAAAAAGAATTCGTGACTAATATGCTGAATTAAGGTGAATTTTCACCAACATCTCAGGGGGGGCTGTCGCAAACTTTGAGCCTTTAAGTTAAGATTTGCTTAATTTCTATTCATGAGACTGATTCTTAATGTTTAAAGGCTGCCACTTCCCCTCTGAAGTTATTCTCGAAACCGTACGTTATTATCTCGCCTATAAACTCAGTTATCGTGAAATTGAAGAGATACAATTGGAGCGCGGAGTCGTTGTGGATCACGCCACGATTAATCGTTGGGTTATCAAATTTACGCCAGTATTAGAGCACAGAGCGAGGCGTAGAAAGAAGCCCGTATCTGACTCGTGGCGAATGGATGAAACCTACATCAAAGTAAAAGGTAAGTGGGTCTACTACTATCGAGCGGTCGATAAGTTTGGAAACGTGGTCGATTATTATCTTAGCCCGAACCGTGATGAGGCAGCGGCTAAAGCCTTTCTGAATAAGGCCATCGCTCAAAATGGTTTACCAAGCAAAATTGTCATAGATGGAAGCAAGAGTAACTACGCGGCCATTGATTCTATGAATATTCAGCTATGGTTGACGGGTTACTTTATGCTCTCACTGGTAGAGATATTAGACATTAAATATCTGAACAATATCGTTGAGCAGAGTCACCGTTGGGTGAAGCAGAAAACGCGTCAAGCGCTGGGTTGGAAATCAATGGAAGGAGCCTTGGCAAGTTTGCACGGACGAGAAATGTGGACGATGTTGAAACAAGACCAGATAGATGTTGAAGGGCAGACGGCCTTTGAACTATTCTACGCACTCGCAGTATAATTGTATCTGTAGTATGGGTCTATCACGCCTCTAACTATATTTGCGACAGAACCGTGCTTACGACATCAGTACGAGTCTATTTGAAGCGCAACAGCCACATGTTGATATTTGGTTGGCGGAAACCGTTGCAAGCCTTGATGAAGCACGAGTGATCACCAAAGTTCTGTCCAAAACCGACAAGCCGGTTTATATCTCTTTCACGTTAGAAGATGAAGTCAGCAAAGTCTCCCGTCTTCGATCTGGTGAACTTGTCACAGACGCGGTAGAAACGCTTCTTGATACCAAGACGACCGGTATTTTCTTCAATTGCTCAATTCCTGAAGTTATTGAACAAGCAATCGAAGACGTGAATCAGGTATTGGAACGAACAGGGAAGACGTTAACTATTGGTGTCTACGCGAACAGTTTTACGCCAATTAAAGCGGAACATCAAGCTAATGAGTCATACCAAGAGCTAAGACATTTCTCTCCAACAGAATATCTAGAATACGCGAAAACGTGGTACCACTTAGGGGCAAGAATCATTGGTGGCTGTTGTGGCATTGAGCCTAGTCATATTGAAGAACTCACAGCATGGAGAGACAGTCTTGAAGAATCTTAATCTCGGACTCACTATTCCTGCGATCGGTACTGTTCTTCTCATTTTACTTGTATCTTCTATGTTTCCTGAGCAGTCTCAAGCCATAGCGAACAACGCTATGACGTTTGTGACCGATTGGTTTGGCTGGCTAGTTCAGATTTGTAGTCTTGTGCTTGTTGGCTTCCTACTTTGGTTGGCGTTTTCTAAATATGGTGATATTCGATTGGGTGAAGGAAAACCTGAGTATTCGAACTTCTCTTTTGGCGGCATGATCTTTACGGCTGGTGTTGGTGCATCGCTCATTTATTGGGGTATTGGTGAGCCAATGTACTACCTGCAATCTCCACCGCTATTTGCTGAAGCGAACAGTTACACCGCAGCAGCGTGGTCAGTCACTTATTCAATGTTCCACTGGGGAATTACAGGGTGGGCGATCTACTGTTTCCCTGCGATTCCTTTTGCTTACGCTTTCTATGTGCAAAAGCACCGTACATTGAAACTCTCCACATTGTGTGAACCAGTCCTAGGTAAGAATCCAATTGTGGGCAAATGCATCGATCTTTTGGCCATCTTTGGAACACTCGCGGCTTTTGCGAGTTCATTAGCCTTAACGGTTACTTTGCTTAGTACAGGAGCTGCAGAGTTATTTGGGATAGAGAATAATTTGTTGCTTCAAGGCGGTATCATCTTCTTGTTCGTATTGGTTTTATTGGCAGTGACACTAGTAGGCTTCAACAAAGGCATCAGTAAGGTATCTGATTACACGGTTATTGCCGCCATTCTCTTCGCCTTGTTTGCTCTGTTTTCATCAAATGCCCAATTTGTGTTGAACAACGTAACGGATTCGCTCGGTGTGATGTTAGATCGCTTCTTCCGCATGTCTCTTTGGACAGATCCGGTGCAGAAGAGTGGTTTTCCTCAAGCATGGACGCAATATTATTGGTTTTGGTACTACGCGTACTTAATCATGATGGGGTTGTTTATCACGCGTATATCGAGAGGCCGTACTATCCGTGAAGTAATTTTGTATACTATCTCGATGGGAGCGCTAGGATGCTCGTTCTTTATCTCAATCTTTGGTGGGTATGCTGTTTGGGCACAACTTTTGGGTGGTTATCCAGTTCAAGAGTGGATGAGAAATGGTGGACTGACGTTTGCTGTCGTCTCTTTGATCAAAACCTTGCCAGCAAATAATGTAGTTCTTGCGGTCTTTTTGGTGATTCAGTTCTTCTTGATGTTGACCACGATGTCGAGCGCTAGCGTAGCCATCTCAATGCTGACGACGAATCAGTTATCCCTAAACGGTGACCCAGACAACAAGATCAAGCTAATGTGGGCAGGGGCGATTGCACTTATCAGTTTTAGCGTGTTCCTAACGGGCGGTGGCATCAATACCATTAAATCCTTGTGCGTGGTAGCGGGATTACCGATGATGTTTATCTACGGAATTTTAGTTAAACAACTCATAATGGAACTAAGAGGAAAAACATCTTTTCAACCAGAGTCTGAGGCGTCTGTTGACGCACAAGAGCTGATTGTTTAATTTCAAATAACATACCCTCTTCATGTTGAAACTTGAAGAGGGTTGGTCTTGGTATAAAACATTTCACTCATGCTTGTAATGCTATGCGTTCCGCTCGGTTATTATCCATGCTTAACTGGCCATCATCGATAACTCGTACTAGCTTCGACCATTGATTGAGACTGTAGCTAATCGCCTCACCCAATTTACTTTTAGGGGGCACCTGAGTGACCGATTTATGGTTCTGTCGCAAATATAGTTAGAGGCGTGACAGACCCATCCTACAGATACAATTATACTGCGAGTGCGTAGAATCGTTCAAAGGCCGTCTGCCCTTCAACATCTATCTGGTCTTGTTTCAACATCGTCCACATTTCTCGTCCGTGCAAACTTGCCAAGGCTCCTTCCATTGATTTCCAACCCAGCGCTTGACGCGTTTTCTGTTTCACCCAACCCAGCGCTTGACGCGTTTTCTGTTTCAC
>NZ_JAKJSY010000007.1:0-13681 GCF_050337445.1 Vibrio minamisatsumaniensis
GGGGAATTGTTGGGATAACGCCTGTGTTGAAAGCTTTTTCCACTCAATGAAAGTAGAAGCCGTCCAATACGAGCCGATAATGACCCGAGAAGAGATGCGCCAAGCGCTTTTTGAATACATTGAAGTTGATTATAATCGAACAAGAAGGCACAGTGCTCTTGGGTATCTAAGCCCAGTTAACTTTGAAAAACAATATGTAGCTTAATGCGGTGTCCAGTCTAACTGGAGCAGATCACTTGTGAGTGATATAACATACGTCCAATCGGATGAAGGTATTCACTACTTATCACTCGTTACTGATGCTTACAGTCGTAAGATTATGGGGTATGAACTCAGCAATGAAATGAAAGCAAGTGATGTGGTAAAGGCTTTAGATATGACGGTAAAAACTCGATGTTATCGTTATGCGGCAATCCATCACTCAGATAGAGGGCTTCAGTATTGTTAAAGTCTTTATCAAGAGAAGCTTAAAAAACATGATATAACACCATCAATGACAGATGGTTATGATTGTTACCAAAACGCGTTAGCCGAGCGCGTCAATGGTATCCTTAAACAAGAGTTCTTACTTTCTCAGTGCAAAGGTCTTAACGAGTTAAAAGTGCTTGTTGAAGAGTCGATATCTACGTATAACGAAATGAGGCCGCATCTCAGCCTAGGTATGAATACGCCAAATGAGGTGCATGAAAAAAGCCAGCGATAATGAAGTGACCCCATAAAGTTGGACATTTCTGTTAAGCGGCTTTCAAGGCCTGAGTTCGATATTCTATCGGAGTCAGGCCTTTTAGTTTCACTTTTATACGTTTGGTATTGTAGTACTCGATGTATTCTTTAATTTTCTCTATCAGTGCATCTGCATCTTCAAAGCTTTGGTTGTGATACATCTCTGTTTTGAGTAAAGCAAAAAAGTTTTCAGCAACCGCATTATCCAAGCAGTTACCTTTTCTCGACATACTTTGTGTTAACCCACTCTCCGCTACCTTTTTTTGATACTGTCGATGGCGATATTGCCAACCTTGATCGCTATGTATAATTGGCTTTGAGTTGGGTTTAAGCTTTGATATGGCTTCCGTCAGCATATCCGTGACAAGCGGCAAGCAGGCATTTTTGGCCACTCTATAAGCAACCACTTCTTGAGTAAACAAGTCGACAACGGGAGACAAGTATACTTTCTGCTCTTTGACTTTGAACTCCGTGACATCAGTTACCCACTTTTCGTCGGGTTGAGTCGCACTAAAATCTCTTTCAAGCACGTTGGGAGCAGCTGTTCCAGACTCTCCTCGGTATGAACGGTACTTTTTAATCCTGACTGTCGATTTAAGGTTGAGCTGAGCCATAAGCCTTTGAACCGTTTTGTGATTAAGCACGAACCCCTGATTTTTTAGTTCCAAGTGAATACGGCGGTAGCCGTATCGCCCCTTATGTTCATGATAAATTGACTTTATCAACCGCAGCTCACGTTCGTAGCTATTTGGGCGCTTGCTCGTTTGAGCCTGATAATAAAAGACACTTTTTGCCAGCTGTAGAGTGTGCAGTAAGTACTTTAACGGGTACTTGCCTTTAAGAGTTAGAGCTATGACCGCTTTTTCTTTGTTCGACGGTTTTTTTCCTGCTCCAACTCTTCCAACTTTTTTAGAACGGCATTCTCGGTTCGTAAGTAGACCAACTCCTCTTTTAGCTCCTCAAGTGTCATTTCATTATCAGGCTTAGTGGTACGTTGAGATTGCTGTTTCATTGAGGGTCTTCCTTTCTGGCGCATTTTGAGCCCCTTGATACCGAGCTCATTAAATCGTTTGAGCCAGACAGAGAGTATCCCAGGGGATGAGAGGTTTAATACTGCGCTAGTGTGCGTGAGAGACCATTCATTCGTCCACATTAAATTCAATGCTTTTCGTTTTGTTTGAGCAGTCGCGGCATGCTTAGTTGGTAAAAATGAATCAGTATCATGGATGGCAAAGACTTGAGCCCAATACCGTATCTGTCTTGAAGAAATTGAATATTGTTTTGCTAAGTAGAGAGATGACGTGCCATCTAAGTATTGCTTAGCAATGATACATTTTAGCTCTCGGCTATATTTGGACATAAAAAGACCCCCAATAATTGGTGTCCAACTATTGGGGGTCAGTTCAAAAACGAGGCTTTTTTTATAATGTGGCGCGCTCTGGAGGATTCGAACCTCCGACCGCCTGGTTCGTAGCCAGGTACTCTATCCAGCTGAGCTAAGAGCGCACGGTTTTCGTATCAACTTGTTGTAACCAACAAGGCAATACACGGGGTTTCATTCTTATCAGAAAGAAGCCCTTAAATAGTGGCGCGTCCTGGAGGATTCGAACCTCCGACCGCCTGGTTCGTAGCCAGGTACTCTATCCAGCTGAGCTAAGGACGCACGGTTTTCGTATCAACTTGTTGTCAACAACAGGCCATACAGGGATTTCATTCTTATCAGGAAGAAACCCTTAAATAGTGGCGCGCTCTGGAGGATTCGAACCTCCGACCGCCTGGTTCGTAGCCAGGTACTCTATCCAGCTGAGCTAAGAGCGCACGGGTTTTAGTATCAACGTGTTGAAACAACAAGGCAATACAAGGATTTTCATTCTTATCAGAAAGAAGCCCTTAAATAGTGGCGCGTCCTGGAGGATTCGAACCTCCGACCGCCTGGTTCGTAGCCAGGTACTCTATCCAGCTGAGCTAAGGACGCACGGTTTTAGTATCAACGTGTTGAATCAACAAGACAATACAGGGAGTTCATTCTTATCAGAAAGAAGCCCTTAAATAGTGGCGCGCTCTGGAGGATTCGAACCTCCGACCGCCTGGTTCGTAGCCAGGTACTCTATCCAGCTGAGCTAAGAGCGCACGGGTTTTAGTATCAACGTGTTGAAACAACAAGGCAATACAGGGAGTTCATTCTTATCAGAAAGAAACCCTTAAATAGTGGCGCGCTCTGGAGGATTCGAACCTCCGACCGCCTGGTTCGTAGCCAGGTACTCTATCCAGCTGAGCTAAGAGCGCACGGGTTTTAGTATCAACGTGTTGAAACAACAAGGCAATACAGGGACTTCTTTCTCATAAGAAAAAGCCCTTAAATAGTGGCGCGTCCTGGAGGATTCGAACCTCCGACCGCCTGGTTCGTAGCCAGGTACTCTATCCAGCTGAGCTAAGGACGCACATTATTCATTCACTGGGAATGATGTTGTGAAATATATCACATTCTTCGTGCTGCGAAGAAAAAAAAAGGCCACCGGCCTGTAATGAATGGCGGTGAGGGAGGGATTCGAACCCTCGATGCAGCTACAAACCACATACTCCCTTAGCAGGGGAGCGCCTTCGGCCACTCGGCCACCTCACCTAATTCATTATTCTCAAAACACTTGTAAGTAAGAATTAAGAGAATGGCGCGCTCTGGAGGATTCGAACCTCCGACCGCCTGGTTCGTAGCCAGGTACTCTATCCAGCTGAGCTAAGAGCGCACATTTACAATGCCTAATTTGCTAAATTTAGACGCGCAAGAAATGGCGGTGAAGGAGGGATTCGAACCCTCGATGCGGCTACAAACCACATACTCCCTTAGCAGGGGAGCGCCTTCGGCCTCTCGGCCACCTCACCGTCTTGCGGAGGCACATATTACGTTTTACCGAAAATATGTCAAACACTTTATTGAAAAAAATTGGACAAAAACACTCAACCGTTTGCAATTTAAACAAAGCGCTTGCAAATTGAACTTACCAGCACAATTTTATGCTTTTTCCCTTAAAAATTAAGGTGAAAGATTAGCTGTAATAAACAGCCAAAACAATTATCTCATTTATCTCAGAAGCCAGTGTTACCGTTATTCGAACCATACTACGAGATGCGTTGTTACGCTATAGGGATCGCCGGAAAACTTGAGTTTTAACAAAAA
This sequence comes from Vibrio minamisatsumaniensis, assembly GCF_050337445.1. Classification (NCBI taxonomy): domain Bacteria; kingdom Pseudomonadati; phylum Pseudomonadota; class Gammaproteobacteria; order Vibrionales; family Vibrionaceae; genus Vibrio; species Vibrio minamisatsumaniensis. Next base: position 3,899 of record NZ_JAKJSY010000007.1, read on the forward strand.
AATAGCCAAATGATCGGACTAAATCACGCTCATATTTTGATGCTTTATGTCGCGGTTTAAAAACGAATCCATGACACGACCAATTGGCATTGAAACGTTTCTAAAAACAAAAAAGGCCAGCAATAATGCCAGCCTCCTCTTTTCGCAAAGTATTAGTAGTTGCCAGGTGCAACGTTACCATTACCTTTTTCAGCTTGAATTCGCATGTAGATCTCTTCACGGTGAACAGATACTTCTTTAGGTGCATTAACACCAATACGTACTTGGTTACCTTTAACGCCCAGCACAGTAACGGTTACTTCGTCACCAATCATTAGTGTTTCGCCAACGCGGCGAGTCAAAATTAGCATTCTTTGCTCCTTGAGTAATCTCTAAATTTATCTAGCTACGAGAGCATTATCCAACAAAAGTTATATTTTCGTAAACTATCGTTTGAGTTTATTTAACCAAAATGCACTTCTTTTTTAGGATAATCCAATGTATCACGCGCTACAATATATGCATTGTGTAATATGTTAGCAGCCGTGTCGACTTGCATAGGTGGTAACACCAACGTTAAAGACTGCTGCTGCAATAAGTGATGCTGGACATCAATTTCGCCTTCAGACAATAATCCATGTGCACTGACCACAATATCTTGTGTTCGGCTTCCTACCACAGTTAACAAACTAACCTGTTCACTATTACGGATTTTTTCAGCAAAAACTAGTTTTAATTTGGCACTTATGTCTTGTTTAATAATGAGTACTGCTCGTTCTGTTTCCTCGATCACATTACAGACTTCGATCCCAAGCAACTGGCAATACGATATAAAAGACGGCAAATCTCCATTCAAACACTCGATACGCACCATATCTCTTTGGATGGCGATGCCAGCAATATCATTCAAACACTGATTACCTGCTATTAATGTACCCTCACCTTGTTCAAAGCTTGAAAGCACTCGCAATGGCACATTATGTTGCCACGCATACTGAACACACGGTAAGTGCAATACTTTGGCGCCTCGGCGAGCCATCTCTTCCATAGACGGAAAATCCAGAGTATCGAGCTTCTTCGCATGTTTTACGATCCTTGGATCACAAGAATAAACGCCATCAACATCGGTATAGATCTGACATTCTGTTGCCTGAAGCGCTCCTGCTAACGCAACAGCTGTGGTATCGGAACCACCTCGGCCTAATGTCGTGATGTCACCTTTTGCATTAACCCCTTGAAAGCCTGCCACAATCACAATCTGGTTATCATCGAGCAAAGCTTGAATAGGCGCAGTATCAATACGCTCTATCGCTGCATTATTATGATGAGAGTCGGTGTGTATTTTGGCTTGATAGCCCGTCATCGATGTCGCTTCATAACCTAACTTGTGTAACGTCATTGCCAGCAAGGCCATGGAGACTTGCTCTCCCGCCGTTAACAGCACATCCAGCTCTCTAGCGTTTGGGACACTATCGACTTGTGTGGCTAAGTTAACCAACCGATTTGTTTCACCTGACATAGCAGAAACGACAACCACGACCTGGTTCCCTTCATTTTTCGCTTCAATGACTTTCTCTGCTACATGGTGAATTCGTTCTATAGAGCCCACCGACGTTCCACCAAATTTCTGCACGATAAGAGGCATTTTCACCCGTCCTCACCTTCCCAAGACCAATGTCTATATATGACAAAAAAACACAGACTCCGCGTCAGGGCGAAGCAATAAAAAATTAACCAAGAAGTCTAACGTCACCAGTAAACTTCTTGGTGAATCTCAATCAAACCTTGTTTAGACACACTTTCAATAGACAAAATAAAAGATGCCCAATCAACGGATTGGGCATCTTTGTATCTAAAACTTAAGCTTAAAGACGCTCTTCTAGCCAAGTACGCACAGATTTAAGCGCTTCTGGTAGCGCTGCAACGTCGGTACCGCCCGCTTGAGCCATATCTGGACGACCGCCGCCTTTACCGCCAACTTGCTCGGCAACCATCTTAACCAGATCACCCGCTTTTACTTTGCCGATAAGATCTTTGGTTACACCAGCAATCAAGCCAACTTTACCGTCAGCTACGTTCGCGATAAGGATGACACCACTGCCCACTTGGTTTTTAGCGTTATCCACCATAGTACGTAGGTTTTTGTTGTCTGCGCCTTCGATTGCAGCAACCAGAACTTTAGTACCAGCGATCTCTTCAACTTTGCCCATGATGTTTGCGCTTTCTGCAGCAGCCATCTTTTCTTTAAGCAGTTGGATTTCTTTCTCTAAAGATTTCGCTTTCTTAGCAGATTCTGCCAACTTCTCTTCGTAAGCGTTAGCCTGAGCTTCTACTGCATCGAGAGCAGCTTCACCCGTTACCGCTTCAATACGACGAATACCCGCAGCAATACCACCTTCAGAGGTGATCTTGAATAAGCCGATATCACCGGTGTTGCTTGCGTGGATACCACCACAAAGTTCAGTAGAAAAATCGCCCATAGATAGAACGCGAACTTCATCATCGTACTTCTCGCCAAACAGTGCCATTGCACCTTTTTCTTTCGCTGACTCGATATCCATGATGTTGGTTTCAATCACGTGGTTCTTACGAACTTGTGCATTAACCAAACGCTCGACCTCTTTAATTTGTGCAGGAGTGACCGCTTCAAGGTTAGAGAAGTCAAAACGTAGGTTGTCTGGCTTAACTAAAGAACCTTTCTGAGCAACGTGCTCACCTAGCACTTCGCGCAGTGCAGAGTGAAGTAAGTGAGTTGCAGAGTGGTTTAGTGAGATAGCAGTACGACGCTCAGCGTCAACCGTTGCTTCTACTTTATCACCCTTAGCAAATACACCTTCAACGAGCTCACCGTGGTGCGCAAATGCGTTACCAAGCTTCTGAGTATCTTGTACTTTGAAAAGACCCGAAGTTGTTTTTAATGTACCAGCGTCACCACATTGACCACCTGACTCAGCGTAGAATGGTGTCTCTTCAAGGATGATGATTGCTTTATCGCCAGCCGATAGTGAAGCGACTTCTTCGCCGTCAACAAATAGCGCAGAGATTTCACCAGCACCTTCAGTTGCTGTGTAACCACAGAACTCAGTGTTGGTGTCTACTTTGATCGTCGCGTTGTAATCTGTGCCGAATTGACCAGCTTCACGTGCACGCTTACGCTGTGCTTCCATCGCCTTCTCAAAGCCCTCTTCATCGATAGTAAAATCGCGTTCACGAGCGACATCGTTAGTCAGGTCAGCTGGGAAGCCGTATGTATCGTAAAGTTTGAAAACTGTTTCGCCATCAAGCTCTTTGCCTTCAAGTGCATCTAGTGCGTCATTAAGAATAACCATGCCGCGCTCTAGAGTACGACCAAAGTTCTCTTCTTCAATACGAAGTACTTTTTCAACAAGCTCTTGCTGTTTCTTAAGTTCATCTGCCGCAGAGCCCATCACTTCAGCCAGTACACCCACAAGTTTGTGAAAGAACACACCTTGTGCGCCAAGCTTGTTACCGTGGCGAACGGCACGACGAATAATACGACGTAGAACGTAGCCACGACCTTCGTTTGAAGGCATCACGCCGTCAGCGATTAAGAATGAACAAGAACGGATGTGGTCAGCAATCACGCGTAGCGATTGGTTAGAGAGATCGTCATGACCCACAACTTCCGCTGTCGCTTTGATTAGCTTTTGGAATACATCAATTTCGTAGTTAGAGTGAACGCCCTGCATGATTGCAGAAATACGCTCAATACCCATACCTGTATCTACTGCAGGCTTAGGTAGCGGTTCCATTGTACCGTCAGCGTGACGGTTGAACTGCATGAATACGTTGTTCCAGATCTCGATGAAACGGTCACCATCTTCTTCAGGTGTGCCAGGACGGCCGCCCCAAATGTGCTCACCGTGATCGTAGAAGATTTCAGTACATGGACCACAAGGACCTGTGTCACCCATCGTCCAGAAGTTATCCGACTCGAACTGTTTACCGCCTTCTTTGTCGCCGATGCGAACGATACGGTCAGCCGGTACACCGACTTTTTTGTTCCAGATGTCGAATGCTTCATCATCTGTCTCGTATACCGTTACCAGTAGACGATCTTTTGGTAGTTGAAGCGTTTCAGTCAGGAATTCCCAAGCAAACGCAATCGCTTCTTCTTTGAAGTAATCGCCAAAGCTGAAGTTACCTAACATTTCGAAGAACGTGTGGTGACGAGCCGTGAAACCTACGTTTTCAAGGTCATTGTGTTTACCACCCGCACGTACACAACGCTGAGCCGTAGTTGCTCGAGTGTAGGCACGCTTTTCGGCGCCTAAGAAGCAATCTTTGAATTGGTTCATACCTGCGTTAGTAAATAGCAGGGTTGGATCGTTATGTGGAACTAACGATGAACTGTCTACGATTTGGTGTTCTTTGCTCTCAAAGAACTTAAGGAACGCGTTGCGAACCTCATCAGTGCTCATGTACATGCAGCTCTTCCTGAAAATAGTCGAGTTAGAATTTTGCCGTATTGTAGATCATGGTTAAGGCTTCGACTAGTTTTCTTGTAGAAAAGACACCCTTGGGCAGGATTTTAGTGGAAATTCGATAAAATGAAGAATATTCCACTATATCTAGCCGTGGAAAAGCAGAACGAAATTGACGACCTAGTACCGAAGAAACTCAGTCAACGAAAGAGAGTTGACCAAAGACATACTCGACGGAGCTGAACCAATAAAAAAGCCCCGCATAAAATATGCGAGGCTTTAAATTCTTTCAAAGCGGATGCTGCTTTCCAACATCCTCTCAATAAAACGTTAGCTTATAGCTCTTCGTTTTCTTCTTCTTTCTCTACGCCTTTCTCTTCAAGAACAGCAGGAGTCAGCAGTAATTCACGAAGTTTAGTATCGATCTCTAGAGCAACTTCTGGGTTTTCGCGTAAGTATTTACCAGCGTTAGCTTTACCTTGGCCGATCTTATCGCCTTGGTAGCTGTACCAAGCGCCCGCTTTTTCTACTAGCTTATTCTTAACACCTAAATCGATAAGCTCACCTTCGCGGTTGAAGCCTTTACCGTAAAGGATTTGAGTTTCAGCCTGTTTGAATGGTGCCGCAATCTTATTCTTAACGACCTTAATACGAGTTTCGTTGCCCACAACTTCATCACCATCTTTAATCGCACCAGTACGGCGAATATCAAGACGAACAGATGCGTAGAACTTAAGTGCATTACCACCGGTTGTGGTTTCTGGGTTACCGAACATCACACCAATTTTCATACGAATTTGGTTAATGAAGATAGCCATACAGTTAGACTGCTTAAGGTTACCTGTCAGCTTACGCATCGCTTGAGAAAGCATGCGAGCCTGAAGACCCATGTGGCTGTCACCCATTTCGCCTTCAATTTCTGCTTTGGGTGTAAGTGCAGCGACTGAGTCAATAACAAGAACGTCGATTGCACCTGAACGAGCCAGTGCATCACAGATTTCAAGCGCTTGCTCACCCGTATCGGGTTGAGAAACAAGAAGTGCATCGATATCAACACCCAGCTTTTGTGCGTAGATAGGGTCTAGTGCGTGCTCGGCATCGATGAAGGCACACGTTTTGCCGACTTTCTGCGCAGCGGCAATCAACTCAAGCGTTAACGTTGTTTTACCTGATGATTCTGGGCCGTAAACTTCTACGATACGTCCCATCGGTAGGCCACCAGCGCCCAGTGCGATATCGAGAGATAGAGAACCTGTAGAAATAGTTTCTACGTCCATTGTGCGGTTATCACCAAGACGCATGATAGAACCTTTACCAAATTGCTTTTCAATCTGACCAAGGGCTGCGGCTAACGCTTTTTGTTTATTCTCGTCCATTTCTATCTCCACATAATCGGTTGTCTCAACAAGCGATCTAGAATCTATTTCTAACCCACATAGGGGTGACTAATTGGCTTTCATTATACTGTTGATTCATACAGTGTCTATACCTGTGTGAAAATAATTTGTACAAATGCTACTTACCTTCCATTGATAAGTAATCATAAATAACTTGCAGGGCATGGTGCGTAGCCTGTTGACGTACTTGTGATCTGTCGCCTGGAAATACATGCGTTTCTACTTTATTCCAGCCATTTAGCACTTTCCAAGCAAAACACACAGTCCCTACGGGTTTATCTTCGGTCGCGCCGCCAGGCCCAGCAATACCACTGATCGCGACCGCGATTGTGCCATTTGAATGTTGAAGAGCACCATCAGCCATCTCGATGACCACAGGCTCACTCACCGCACCAAATGCAACTAAGGTTTCCCGCTGAACATCGATCATCTGTTGTTTTGCTTCATTACTGTAGGTTACAAAAGCACGGTCAAACCACGCAGAGCTCCCCGCAATATCGGTGACTGCACTCGCGACACCGCCGCCAGTGCAAGATTCAGCCGTGACTAATACATGTTTATGTTTCGCAAGTAAGTGTCCAACTTTTTCACTAAGAGCTTGAGTTTTCTGCATCTTTGGCTTCCCTAATCTGGCTATCTATCATTTGGTTGTGCATCTTTTCGCATGTGTCGCTTTTCGCGCGAAACGCTTTCACGTATCCTAAGTCGCAATAGAAATAAACGAAAGAAGTTACCTGTGAAAGCCGATCAAAAACACACTCCTGATGCATTAGTATGTAATTACATTAAAAACAACAACTTAAAGCAGTTTAAATTAGAAAGTCATACTTTTACCTATACTAACTAAAAAAGCTAACTCATTGATAGAAAAGAAACCTTAGTTCTCTACCTCGAATTCCAATTGGTTGCTTTTTGTCCGCACCTGCAAAGTTTCCAGTTACAAACTAAAGTATTCTACAAACCTAAAACCGTGACATCCTATATCCTCGAAACAAAAAAAGAGGGCTCTAACCTGCCCCTCTCAAATCTATATGTTCTGCCTTTCCGCGACTTGTGCTTTTATCCAGTTTTGAATATCACTTTCAACCCAAGCAACTGAGCGACGGCTCAAACGCACTTGCTTTGGGAACCGACATTCTCTTATGCCCCTGTAGATAGCAGAGCGACTCAAAGTCGTCATTTCAATCACAGCTTCTAATTTTATTAACTTAATTTGATTCATGTCATGCCTTACCTGAATGTTGATGTTCACGGTAATGACATATATCTAAAATATTTTGGATAACGCCGCCAACTCCTTCCTGCATTATCTATCGCTAAAAAATGAAAACCTTCCAACCGATATGGCTGAAAGAGCATTTTCATTAGTTAATGACCATAACGATACCAACCACTACGACCACTACCCCAAACAAGATTGGTAATAGTATTAAGTAGCTTTCATGAGCTGTGCGTATTTCTGAATAGTCGCGGGGGCAGACTTAAATTTACCTTCTTTTTTACGAAGTCTTCTACCTACTTTGTTTACTTCATTATGGAAAGAAGCACATTCTTCACTAGGTAGTCTGCGTCAATAAAGAAACTGACAACACTTGTATGACTCACAGGCTAGTAGTACGTCCTGACTGTCTAATTTGCGCGTAGTGGGATTGAATGATCTGCTCCAGTCAGACTGGACACCGCATTAAGCGACATATTGTTTTTCAAAGTTAACTGGGCTTAGATACCCAAGAGCACTGTGCCTTCTTGTTCGATTATAATCAACTTCGATATATTCAAAAAGTGCTTGGCGCATCTCTTCTCGCGTCATTATCGGCTCGTATTGGATGACTTCTACTTTCATTGAGTGGAAAAAGCTTTCAACACAGGCGTTATCCCAGCAATTTCCCTTCCTACTCATACTTTGTTTTAAATTATGAGCTGCGATTAAGTCTCGGTAGTCTTTTGAGCAATATTGGCTACCTCTATCACTATGGATAATCATTCCTTCTGGCATGCCTCTGCGGAACAAAGCCATTGATAGCGCATCACAGACAAGAGTTGCGGTCATTCTTGTACTCATTGACCAACCAACGACTTGCCGTGAATACAGGTCGATAATAACAGCTAAATACATCCAGCCTTCGCTAGTCGCTAGATAGGTAATATCTCCTGCCCATTTTTGGTTCGGTGCTGTCGCATTGAAATCTTGCTCAAGCAAGTTCGGGGCTACAGGAAGCCTATGCTTACTGTCTGTCGTACATTTGAACTTACGGGCGGCCTTCGYGACTAAGCTCTGGCGCTTCATGCTCGCGGCAATGGTTTTTACATCGTGCTTATTACCATTTGCCTCAAGTTCTTTTTGAATGCGCCTTGCACCGTCGCGTTCCTTTTTAAAGGTAAGGGATCTCAATGTTTCCTTACCTGAACAGTAGCGGCTTAATTCACGTCAGAATGAGTGCCTGACTGACCTAACTCCTGCTCTACAATCTAAACACGGGTGTTTAATGACCACTTTCTCGCTGTTTTCGCCATTTCAGACGCACTCATCCTACGAAAGAACTAAATTGACCTGATTTGGGATTGAACCAGAGCATGATGAACCAGCTCTGACAGCGGCTCTCCTGCTCTAAAACGAAGAAACGTCATATGGTTCCCACAAAGAATGCACTCAAATGGGTCAACCTTCACATACCCTTTCAGCATGGCTGCGTAACCGGGCATTTCTGGGGAGTCTTCAGGGGCGATGCCTAAGGCATCGTAGACCTTAGGGAGCATCTCACTGCGACGTCGGTTTGATAGAAAACCAAAGTATCGAATCATTTTGAAGTGCTTATCTGGGATATGCTCAATCATGCGCTCTATCAGGGCTTCTGGACTCAAAATAAGGGATTCAGTCCGCCCATTCCTATGATTAAGATAGTCAAACGTCACCAAGCCTCCCTGGAAGTTATGTCGTAAACGCGAGGCTGATATCGGTGGGCGTTTTAGGTATCGACCTAGGTAAGTCATGGTAGGGGTCACATTGGCCGTTTTCTTTGCAAAGTGCAGCTTCCAGCGGCGGCAATATTGACTGATTAAAAATCGAGACCAATCTTGCTCATGACGAACAAAAGGGCAGCGCTCTCCAGTCAAGTTTAACTGTGAATAGTTGGAATCAAGAAGTTGAGTGATGGCAGCGCGCCAACACTTTTCCGTGGTCTTAGCTTTAAAGAAAATGGGCTTCCACAGGCCAGTCTTCTTGCATAAGCCTCCACGCGTGACAGACAAATGGATGTGCACATTCCAATTCAGCTTCCTGCCGTAGGTGTGAAGTGCACAGAACACGCCGATATCGATACCCAGTTGCTTTGCCCACCCTAAGAAGATTTTGGCCGCACAACCGAAGAGACGGTTGAGAAGAAATCGGTTATAGCGAAAGATGGGCCACAGCGTGTGTGGAAGCGTCAACGTAACGTGTTGATATTCACACTCAGGGAAGACATGTTGTTGCTTTCTTATCCACCGCTCTGTGGCTTTAATGCCACAACTGCTGCAAAATCGAGATTTACACGTCTGGTGAATGAATTTGTGATGAGTGCAGTTGGCCTGACAGCATCGATACTCTTTAGAGCCAAAAGCGGCGGTACTGCAAGCGAGCATCTTGGTGACATTTTCAATGACGACGGTTCGGAGCGTTTTCCGATGTTTATTGAGGTAGTTTAGCCAATTATCGTTGGCATTGAAGAGTTGTTTGATGGGCTTATTCGGATGCATGACCTATAGGATAAACGATTCATGTAAAACGACCTAGTAGGATGAGTCTCTTTGTTTTCGGCCGTAGGCCGCTCAGGCGACAACGTCGCCGGTTCAGCTATCTGAAATTGCATCTTGGATTATACCAATGACAGCATTCGTTAATGCTATAACTGGGCTGATTAAGATCTGTAAATCCTAGTATCTGAAATCTACAAATGAGTAACCCTACGATCGTTGTATTCGAT